>JAPORV010000355.1 GCA_026710055.1 Aestuariivita sp. | reverse complement strand
AAAATTCCCCAATAAATTTGATATTGCGATGAAAAATATTCATATTTTTCTCTTTGCAGTCGCCAGAAAACGGGGGTTTTTTAACAGACACTATTTATAAAAGTCCTAAGGATTAAATCTTACCTTTGAAGTCAAGGCCTCGTAGCTTCATCAATAATTTATCAGCATGAATTCGGTTCAGGATACTAACAGACAGATTTCGAGATTATTGATGGCTTACGCCCAAACCAAAGCCGGAAAATTTCTACCGGTAATCTGGATCGAAAATAAACCTGCTATATCGCTTCTTTAGAAGCTACCGATGCAGGACAATTCAATACCCTTGTAACGTATTTTGGTAATTTAGATACGCAATGCTCCCATGTGGCTGCTATGCGAGTGGAGGGCATTCTGTTCAAAGGCACATATTATCATCAAAGCAATGGCAGTGTTACCGTAAACGGAAATTATTATCCACCAAGTCTATTTCCTCTACAAAGATGATCCATTTCAGATCATATCAGTTTTAGCGACTGAACAACGCCGCGTTTGAGCATCGTAAAGTTGCTAAAAGAATCACACATAGATTTAAATCTCTGATTCGCACAAATTATATGTCGGGAAAATCACTTTAATGTTCTTGACTATCCCATCATGTAACCAAAAAATACAATTACTGATTTCCTCGAAAATCCTGTTTGTCTACAAGAAGTTCAATCGGCAAAAAAACCTGAAATACAAAGCGTAATAATCACTATCCATGTCGCATCAAGACGTGCTTTCATATATCCATCATCAACAAAACCATTGTTAAATAACATATGATCAACAACACGCAGAAAAATTAAAATCAATCCAACGATAACAAGCCAAAACCTGTAAGGTAACACCAAATAGGCTAACCAAAGCGAAATGGCGAATATATTTCCATATATCGGCAGAAAATCTTTAAGTTCACCTTCGACATAGAGATGCTGACCCCACAAACTGCCGGCCAAAAACGATACAATAATGAGTGTATAGACGCTTAAAACCGTGACCGTTGAACCGAGAAAAGGAAGAACATCAACGTCAAAAATCAGCAATGCTGTGCAAATGACAAAGGGTATAGCACCGGCGTAAACATAAAAAGCCGAGGATCGATTCATTTAGCGTGGCCCCAAAACAATTATTGAGTTTTCTATTTTCATCGCACATCTGTATAATTTTATTTCTTTCTCATCAATAGTCTGTACACCACTTTTAACCACATGTATTTTACCTGTAATTTTTGTGAGTCGCACTCTGTTACCTTTAAACGCGCTATTAACCGAAAGCATTTAATGATAGCATTCAAAAATAATTAATGTCGGTTACAAAACTCCTATTTTTTGAGTGGAATCTTATTGTGTGCAATAAAGCTATCTTGAGTTTTGACGCCGTCAAGTGTCAATAGTGGCCTTATAGGAAGGAGTCCAATCACCGCTTTTGAGGAACGCAGGGGACCCATCGTTCGGCTTCTCTTATATACGAACGGACGTCTCCGGCGATATCGTTTAAATGGGTATAAAACGAAGGTGCGGATGTGAGGTGACGCGGCGTACATGCCGATGCCGATCACCGACGGTCGCCACCATGCGGGTAACACCCTACGAATTGTAGGAACGGATGCATCCGATACTGGTTGAGTATGTTGATCACCGACTCAATAGCTGGATGCTGTTGCCGAACCGCGGTAAAGTCTAGGCTCTGTTCGTGGGCACGCCCCACCTGAGCTTCCGCAAAAGTATTTTTTCCATTTTGGGAACCTTTATAGGAAAAAATTTTACTTTTTGTCATTCTTAGTCGATTAAATAGAATTTTTGTCCGAAAACGAACATCCTTAAACTCAATTAGACAAAAACAGGCCACCCAAAACCATATTAAATTTCTCTGGTTGAGTTTATGTACGGCGTAAGACGTTTGAAATTGGTCACAACATAATATGAAAATTATGGAAATATACTATATTTCACTGCTGTCTTATTAAATTTATGATTCATCATAGCTCTTTGAAAACAAACGATGAAAATGGAATTTCAGATGTCACCGACTTAAACTTGTAATCTATACTATTCATGCTCTCAAATTTTTTGGTTGAGAGCTTCCGTCACGTACACTGAATGAGTGTTTGCCCACGTCATAAATCCCTTATCCATTCACAATCTTCGTCGCTCTATGGATCATATCAGGGGCCCGTTTTGTGAAACGATTCAGTTGCCAAGACCCGTGTCGAAGCAGGGTTTTCGCGCTATTGACGTCACGCAAAAGTTTACGGAACATTGAAACCTATCTCGATGATCAGATCCAGAAACACTTTCATAGGGGATGTCGAAGTCCCGTCGTTCGGCGCACACTGGCGAAAGCCCATAAAAAACGGGAGGGGCGCATTTCCGTCGAACAAAGGCGGCCGTCAAGAGGCACACGCTCCTCAATTGACGCGGGAATATCCCCCCGTTTATTGAGAGTTCGACCGGAAAACGGTATGACGTGAATGTCTTGGGCAAGGCGTGGCCCGAGGTTGGGGCCTTTCTAAATTATGGATCGTGCTGATCTCGACTTCAAGCACCTTCATCATAGGCATCTTCACGGCGCATTTTTCGTTCTCAGCGCCAAAAAGAATACATACCTCCGTCGTCTGAATTCACGCCCCGTTGATCGTCACGCAGGAATTATGTGTGACCAAATAGTAAGGCCAACCGGTTAACGAAGTTCATTAGAGTATCCAAACAAACTAAGACGCATAAAGTATCACGATAAGGATCGTGGTCAAACATTCGTCTTCCTGATAAACTACAAAATGGTTTGTTTGTGAGATTATATACCTGACAAAACAAGTACTCATAATCTGGAAGAATCCCCATATTGAGTGGCATAGAGAGTTTCTAGGCCGGACTGAAGCGCGGTAATCTCGGGACGTTTCACCACATTAGCGGAAAGCACCTAAACTGTTACATCGGCAAGTTTGCGACTCGATACACCATACGGAAAAAGGACACCGACAGAATGATGGCAGAAACGACGAAGTACATGGTTTGCAAGTGGCTGAGGTATACGCAGCTGGTTGAGGACGGAAGGATCGGGTTGACTGTGAGAACACTAAGGCGAACTCGTAGGCTCGCCCTAGTGTATTTAGTTCTAGCTTATTAGCGACGGACCCACCACCAGATGGACACGTCGCACCATTCCGCATAAGGAGGCTCACCGTCGGTCTGATGCGCTTGGCTAGGCCATGTCGGAGCGCTGCAATCCCTGATGCTGTTGTGAGGGCCAAAGGAGGCCGCATAGCCTCCGTCATCTAACTTCACACTCTCTCCCATTAAACGAATGACTATTGAGTGGCGGGCCCGATCGTAATCTGTTCCCCACTGTTGCGACACATTCCACCAATTGCTGCATTTCTGTAAAGTTATATCCTGGCTCAGATCCAACATATTACTGTTGGAATTGGTGATCCGGTAGAAGTTGGAATTGTCGCCAGACGGGCAACTATCCACTATTCTTGCCGGATGAACACTATGTTGACAAACCCCATAACTGCGGTTGCCGCAATTGTCGTCTCGGGTTTTATGTCGCCCAGGCAGGATCTGGAACTCAACCATCTTCACCAGATCGGCACCAGATGCCGGGGCCGTCCAGCCCAGACGAATTGTGGAGTTTAACTGGCTTGTCGAGACGCCACTGGCTTCAATCTCGTATCGGCGCAATGTCCCGACATGCCCTACGCCCGAGGTGGTACCGTTGTGTGAGTTTGACAAGTTATTGGTCGAAATTCCGACATAAGTTTCTTGGCCCGTTCCGGAATCAACGTGGTTCGGTCTGTGAACCTGCGCCATCACCGGCGCGGCCATGACCATTGCCACTAGCGCGACGGCAAGAAGGTTACCTAAATTGAGGGGGGGGGGTATTTTAGTACGCTCACAGATAATTTCTCCTATAGTAATTGTTTGCGTCTCTCTCGGATCAAAACGAATTGGGGATTAATAATTGATCAATAATTCACGTTTAGCATTGCTTTGTACGTAATCCCCTTATGATACGAAGATGTTACGATAATACTGTTTTTATAGTTTGACTTGGAACCATTGTTGTGCCCGGGGCATTGATCATGTTCTGAATTGTGAGCGCCGTGACACGCCATGATGGCATTCCGCCCACAAAATAAACTACTGAACCGAGCATAGGACGCCCTATACCCGATATTGTGCTGCTCACTACGCCCCCCATGGCACCCGCTTCATCACCTAATGTTACAGCATAACATGCACCAATGTTTAGTTCGGGCTGAGTATTAATCATGATGGTGTAATAAGTCGGCACAACTGTCGCATTAAGACCATTATTTGGAAATGGTGCTGGCACGGCGAACGGAGGCACTTTACAAATGTCAGGAACCGCTATCGACTGACCTATTCCAAAAGTCGCTGGTGTCATAATATACTAACTCCCTAGTTACAAAAATTCAGCGTACAACTGACATATCTGATAAATTTCATATCATTCCGCATTAGCATTTCTCTTCTTTTTTTCAGGCCTATGGTATTGACATCACACATCAACACGGCTCATCGGAAATCAGCATTTAAATTATATGCCATACTGTTTTCGGAAAATCAATGTTGCCCACCGACTATAAAAGATAAATTAATTATATTTTAAAAGCTTCGTAAACCGCTTCGATACAAAAATAACCTTCTGTCTTACGTTGCCTAGCCCGACAAAAAAGCGATTTACAACGATGATATTTTTCCAGAAATGAAAAGCTTTTTCGATTGAACTAAACTCAGAACTATAAATCGGATGATGAGTTAAAATTTTATGTGGGTCATCGCAGTCTATAAAGCGATGCCAGTCAACATCGTCCATGATCATAAAGGCATGCCTTCGTTTCAATTGCGTTTCACAAATCTTGCTCATATAACACTTCGTCGCATATCGTTAGAGTAATTATACTTACGAACAATAGCCGTTCCAGCTCGCGAACAATTGGCCGCAAATAAATTGTAATCATCATAATGATGAAGATTTAATACGCAGGATGGATGACATTTTCGTGCCCATAGACATGTCACCATTGTTTTAACCCTTGCTATTGTCCATACTTGTTATGCCGTAATTCGATATTAGCCGTTTTTTATATTGTTTACAATGATCAACGGTGTCGCTGTTCGAACTTATGTTGATGCAGATTGAAATCGTTTATCCCCGAATTATATTAAATTTAATGTGTCTTTATCGAACGGGAAAGATACAAAGATGGGATGAGACCTTTAATCATACTCATACGTGCTCATACGTGTGACAAAGGTATATTATAGTAGCATCTTACATAATCTTATCGGCACTTCGCCCCTGATTCACAACCGCACCAACACGCAAGTGAAGCCGTGGTGTACCTTTGGGGGGAACTTTTGTTTTCTTACTAGCCATGGCCTTTATCGATTTCGCAATCATGACCGGTGCCATCAAAACGCCCACCATAATATCAAACGCAGGGCAAATGCCCATGCCAAGACGAAACATCTTGGCAGCCCTGCTGCGAGCACCGTCAGCAGCCGGCGATCCAATTGCAGGTTCAAGCACTACTGAGCAGGACCGCAAGTATAGGCCACATTTCCACGCAGACAGTTCTACTGAGCGGTACGTGGTGCCGCTGGCGACCCGAACTCGTGCAACAGAAGCTTGAGCTGCACCGCCATAAACATCCCCAGAAGCCAGCGGCGTCATTGTAATTGATGTACCAGTAAATGTTTTCAAAAAAGCACCACCTGCGATTACGCCCTCCATACCAATCAGCCGTGATATTCCCCCTTCCCACCGACGGTTGACGTTGCCAGTGCCCATCAAAATCTTATCACCGGTCGTCCACGACATTCCCCCCATCACATGAATTGTCTCGCGGCCTTTAATGGCACCCCCCGTGTCGCCAGGACTTTTGACGCCCATGACCGAAACTGTCATATTCTCAGTGACATTGACAGCGCTGTCACCAGATATCTCGACCTTCCGATTGCCTTCAACTTGACTTTGATACATCACACCAGCAATAGTCTCGCGGTGCTTGTCACGCACATAAATTCCCCCATCACCAATCATTGAAAGTTCATGGCGTGGCTTCCAAGGGGGATTAGTGGAGTCGCTCCAACCGCCCCAGCCATGATCCAATGGTTGCAGAGCAGCAAGATTATTACTCGGATTCCATGCACCGCCTACGTTATCAACAGCGTCAATCATATTATCATCAGCGCGATTTCGTGCCTGCTGGGCACGACCACTACGTTGCGCTATTGTAATGAAATCAGTGTAATTTTGGGGGCTGATCATCGTTTTCTCGCTCCTTGGTTACCACAGCCCCACCATGCTGCAAGACCACGCCCTGAACAGTTAGGGATGTTATGTTTCATTGACCACTATGCCTCCCGGTCCGCCTAAGGCTGTTGAGTCGACCGTCTGATCAACAAATGTCCCGTAGGTTTCTTGGCGACATACAAAGTCATCATACATCATCATTGACATCAGGGTCTTGGTTCCCGTGACATGCGCGTACCCCATGTAGGCCCGAATAGCCATCACCGACAGTTCCACACGGGTTGCATCCGCCTCACCCCAGCCGCCCCAAGCCAAAAAGTCACAAAAAGCCGCCATGCGAAAAAACGGACCAACATAATTTGCACTATAAGCGCCACCCGCAATTACCTCACCCTCGACTGAGGCATTTTGATTCGCGCCGCCCGCCACAATTTCAGTGTAATTCCCTCCCTTTAACATAATAATGTCGCTCTCCGAGGAACTACGTGTATAATGTCCATGAACAACATGATGACGATTACCACTCGACATTTGCAGGCTTTCATAAAATGTTGCGCGCCGTGACCCACGTAGTAGCACGCTCTCATCACCGCGAACTGTTCGAACCACCGCCTTGGCGACTTCCAAACGCAATTCACCATCAGACACAAGGGCTTCCCGCCGAAACTGCCCGGTTGAATAAAGGTAATGCGCCATCAATGCAGCAGACGAATCTTGTTCCACACCTTTGTCCTTCCTTAGTTGATAAGCACCCGCCAAGTATTAAACCCGACCATTGCGCCACTTTTGTTCCAGCTCACTTTCCTGCTCTTTGACTGCATCACCAGGACGAAACACAACGCCTGTCCAATCATCCTCATGCTCATGATCAACAACAACACCAGTAAGAATATCGGTGAGATCCTCCGGTAGCGCACGGTGATCAGCATGATGAAATCCAATGATCTCCGCCGACATTGGGTGATACACTGCAAGAGAACAAACATCACCATTACGGTTGCCCGAGACAAAACCGTGCAAACTTCCGGCCATAGGGTTTGATACTGGCAAAAACAGCGTGGGGGGAGGCGGAAAAGCCATGTCCGCCGAGTCTGTTACCGATTCAGGTGTCGGTGCCGGCGCAGTCCCTTGCGCAAAGCTTAACCGCACCGGCACACGACCTAGTTCATCACGGGGGACGATCCCGTTTTCTTTAACCGCCTGATCATAAATCACACCAGCAACAGTTATTGTTCCTCTTTCTGGTGGAGGAGATGGAGTCCAAGATCCAGTTTTAATAAGCTGTACTTCATTGCGGTATGACCCCTCACTCACGGCATGAGCAACTTTATGAACCTGCCAATCTTGCGCTCCGAGAAGTGCCTGATCAAATCGCACAATGCGCCCTGGATGCACACCGGTCTGTTGTGTGATAACACTGAACAAGCTGCGTGCAAGATCTGTCGTCCTTACACCTCGATTAAGACGTTCCGTCGCCTGGTCCAGCGTCAACTCATCTACGGTGAACACACGTCCGACGACAGCTGCACTCTGATCAATACGCTGGGGGTTTCCCCCGGTCCGATTATCTAATAAACCGGCTCGATTCTCTAAGCGAGCGGCCACCGCCAAGGATGACATGACGGCCCCTTCCGATGTAGGGTGCATGGTATTTAAACTCATCGGTACAACTATGCCTGCTGACTCACCCGTCAGTAATGCAATATGCACACCGCCGTCACGCGTACCCAACAATTCCAACCGCACACCTAACCGCCCAAAAATGGCCCCAAGCCATTCACCAAGAGGTTCACCTGACGCTATGGCATAAGGAATCTGCTGGACGTCATCATCAAGAGCTTCAGTAATTGTAATCCTTGGGAGATTCGGCAAAGCAGGACGTAGCGTCGGCTCACCCGATATCCCACAAGCCAGCATCAGTCCGCCTCCTAGCAATTCACCTATAGAACATTTGGTGAACACGCCCCATACACGTACGGAAAGCAAGTACGATATTGGATCACAGAACAAAATCATGGCCCCGTCCTCAACCGGTTGATCTTCCCGGTCAATGGGCGCCCGAACTGCAGTCACAACAGAAGGCCAAGAACGGATGAAGTCAACATCCTCACCACGCGGAGCTGTCCCCGCGCTAGTAGCTGGACGACCCCAAACACCAAATTGGATTGGTGTCTCAGGTAACAATCCAGCAGCTGCCATCCGCCTATGAACCTCTTTCGGGGACAAAGGCTCATCGGTGAAAGTATTGACAGTGGCAAAACCAACCCAACCTTGACGAGTTTCCCCGACATACCAATCGGCAATCTCGTAGCCAAAACGCTCGACGGTATCCCCAAGGATATCAATCTCACCCGAAAGGGTCTTTCCCCCTTCGGAAAGGGGTAGGTCATATTGCTGATCGGTATCACTCATCGGTTAACTTGCGCTTTCCTCACTAGGTGTCTCAGTGTCTTTTATTTGGCGAAATACCATCCCCGACCAAGAGGATTGCAAGTTATGTTCCGCTACAATGCCAGCGGTCGCACTTAGAATATCATCCTTAATGTCGCGATCACTTCGATACTGAAAACCAGTGATTTCTGCATGAAGAACGGTATGAACAGCCACACGGCAAATGTCACCCTGACGATGAGCCGTCACGAACCCATGCAGTCCTCCTGCCATCGGTTGAACAATCTGTAGAGGTACGCGTGCCGGCCATTGTTCATCTGCTGCAGCACGCTGCAGTGTAGCCATCTCAGTCAGCGACGGATCAGCGGCATCACCAAATAATGTCAGATATTCTTCAACCAATTCCTGCTGCGGAGCAGAGTCGTCCGCGATGTTCTCTGGCTGCGAATCGCTCCCGATATCACTTTCTTCAGCATTGTCTTCATCGCGTTGTGATTGCTCTGCGGCTGCTTTGATTTTTGCAAGCTGGGCTGGATCGGCAAATGCGGCACGCAACTCGTCACTCATCGCACTGTCAATTGACGTAACAAATCCATCATGATCACTATCACCACCAAATTCTTCAAATGCCAACGCCCGTTTCCACGCAAGATACCGATAGGTCATTAAGCGTTTGTCCGCAAGCCGTGTCCGATCAGCTAATTCCTCTTCTGATAAATCATCGTTATCGCGATCAGGATATGGATCTGCAAACTTATCATCGTACAAATCAATAACGTCCTGCTCACGGGCCGACGTATCCGCCAACGCAGCCGCCTCAGAACGATGCTCGTCCGACAAGTCGGAATCATCCTGACCTGCTTTCACCATACGATCAGCCAACTCATCAGCGGTAATAGCGTGCCATGCATCCTCATCTGCCTCACCATCAGCGTCAGGCCGAATAAGATATGCAAAGTCATCCTTTGTGACACGATTGTCAAGATTTGCATCAAACAAACGAGCTGATTGATCGGACCAGCTAATTGTCGGCGAAAATGGAAAACGAACATGAATATAACCAAGCGAATCACGCGGCACCGGCTGATTGGCAGTAAATGAAGGACCTGCATCAACAGAAGCCGATACAGTTACACTTGGTCGTGGCGATGGCCGTCGAGGGCTCCATGCATGATCAGCATTCATCAGATCGGCCGAATTCGAATACTGAATTCCCGATAATTCATGCTCAACAAACGACACTTGCCAGTTTTTCACACCCATTACCGCCGATGACAATGCTATAGTACGCCCTGGTCGCAGTGCTGGCTGACGGGACGCTGCCGTCACAACAAGCATTTCTGCGCCCCTTCCCCTAATCTCAAGATTAGCCCGCGTTGCTGCTTCATCAAGCGAAATATGCGGTCCGGAAACAACCACACCGACCGCACTCGAATAGTCATCTTGGTTTTGAACTTTTCGAAAATTTCCTTTCGTTGGGTCGTCAAGTAACACTGCCCGTCGGCCTAAACCACGATAAGTACCAATTGCAGTCACAATTAACTGCCCATGCGGCGCATCGCCATCAGATGACCCATCATCCGGCTCTGGAACCGTGTCAGCGTCCGCCGCAATTTCTTTCATCGTGAGGGCATTATCCGCGTGAGCGTTATCAGCCAACAGAACCGTAAGCGATCCATCAGATTCTGCCAGCATTTCCATCCTAATCCCTAACAAACCGAAAAACTCATCAAGCCATTCCGATAAGCGCTGACCTGCTGCAATCGCATAAGGAATAAAATCCAGACTACTGCGTAGCATGCTGTTAATGGTAATTTTCGCATGGCCTGGAACCATAGGGTTTACTGTAGCTCGGCCCTCGGTGCCTGCAGCGAGAGACAATACACCACCGACAATCTCTGCAGCCGACTGTCCGCGATACGCCCCCCAGAGACGTTCACCCCCAAGATAATTTATGACATCCAAAACAATTACGCGGCAAAAAGTTCCCGACGCTTCTTTGGACACATAAGGTTCAACCGACGACACATAGCCAGGCCATGATTTAACCCAGCGCGACTCTTCACTCTTTGCGTCGCTATGCACCGCTATTCGCACAACGCACGGGTCGCCTGGCACTACTTCTTCTGTTACAAGTGCTGTCCCCAGAGCTTGCGCTAATGTTGGGTCGCTACTGCCATCATCCGTCGTCGACCGGATAGCAAAGAGTATTTCAGCAGACCAACCTGCATTATACCCTTCCTTTACATTAAGATAGCCTGCAGGAATTAAATTATTACCCATCTGAAGATAGCCGAGATATTCAGTACTCATAAATCATCTGCCTTTCTACGGTCTGCGCCCTCGAGGGGGAATTGGTGGACCAACATTGGCCGGCTGGGCTGGAGGCGGCGCAACCGGAACAGGCGGTGGTAGGGTCTCAGATGGCGGAAGTGCAATATTCCCGATTGATGAGACAGGGTTACCCGGCGTATTCACAAACGGGAGCTGTGTATCCGTAATATGAATAATATCCTGACGAAGCTGCTTTAACAAATTAATACGTTGTTGATAGGTTAGCTGATCGCCCACTGCACGAACGGGACGCTGTGGATCAGAGCCATAGCGTTGCAAATAGGCAATCTCCAAGTCAATTCGATAAATCGGATTGATGCCACCTGCCACTTCCGTCTGTGCACGAGTTGCATATGTTACATAAGCTATTTCTTTCGGCGTTAAGGGCCGATTGAGCCTTTCGGGATTTAGTCCACTATATAACCCGGTCACCTCGCCGGCAAAATATGAGTGCTTCGATACATAGTCTTTTCCTAACAATATCCGCCCCGAATACTCATCTGGCAGCCTTGTCGCAGCAGTCCCAGTAGTATATTCGAGACGATTTACATAACTCGGAACCAAATCATAAATTGACTGATCAACCCAATTAATATAACGATTGAGAATTGCTGCCCCCGTAGGATCTGTCATTTCATCCCGGAAATTCACCAAAATAGAGCGCAAATAATCCACGCCAGCACCAGCTTGCAACTTTCGAAAGTCCTCCGTACTCACCATAGGTTGCAGAAGTTTTAGCATCTGTGCTCGTATAGAGTTCCGACCTTTTTTTATAGATTCGATACGCTGATTTCGCTGAAGCAACGTAAGACTACTTAGATAACTATCGACCTGATCAAGCTGCGTTGGCGCCGAACGCGGCGAAGGCACGGATCGCGACGGCTGCACCGGCATGCTATCATGCAGATCCTGCATCGCCCGAAAATCAAGGCGCGTAAATCCGTCGTCTGTTACACCAGTCATATTATCCGTTGAGTCAATGAAACGGTCAAACATATGTTGTGCGTACCGATGATCGACCGCTGACGTGCCATCCGCCGCACCTTGTGTCACACGATAAAGTGCATCGCCTGGACGAGCACGGTATCGGCTAGCACCGGTAATATTGTCGCTCCGGCGAAAATCACTAGATGCCTCAAGAGCACGAGTACTGCGTGGATCGGTGACGATCAGCACATGACCCTTGGGAATAGCTGCATCTGAGCTATATACCAAATCACTTGATCGATGAGACGCTTCACCAAAAAATTGCCGTGCATTATCTGGAATAACTGCAGGACTGATATCTCCTTTGGGCGGCACCGGAACAGGATTAGAAGTCTTCGGCACAGCTGAACGATTCCGTTTCGGTGGCAACGGTGGTACATCATCAGTAGGTGGTTCAGGAACATTCGATACAAGTGACTGATACTGTGTGTCAGGAACGACATTACGACGTTTTCGCGGCACCGGCGGGACGGGTTCATCTGGAACAACCGGCGGAGACGGCTGATTGCGAGTAGGTACTGGAGGGGGTGGTTCAGCCACACGTCGTCGTGGCGCAATAGGTGGCGGTGTAGGACGGGCGGGAGCCGGAGATTCGAGCACCGGTAGCGAAGTGGGCACATCTAACGGTGTAATCCGGCCATTCACAAAATCCAATTGATTACGCGAAATATCAATCAACTGGCTGCGAAAATCGGTCAGTTCCCGTAAACGCACCTGACGCGATGGATCGCCATCAGGTAACCGCAGAATATCAGCTCGCAAATTCGCCATTTCGATATCAATCCGATGAAGTGGATTTGTCCCGTTCAAACAGTCATTGCGCGCCCTATCAAGATATTTGAGGTAAAATTGATCAGCTTCAGAAGGACTATTATCCCCCAAAGCTCGCAAATACGCTTTTGCTTTGCTATCAATCACATCCGCAAATGCTGAATTCTTACCAACGCTATCACCATTCAAGTCGAATGTTCCGAGGTAGTCTTGCGGAAGCTTAAAACGCGCATCGGACAAATCAACAAGATCAGCATGGCGTGTCGGTAAATCCGACATTACTCCATCAATATGCTCAACCAACCGTTTACTTACCCTTACAACATCAGGGTCAGGCTGAGTACGTTCAGCGTGAACCAGCAATGCTCGCATCTCTTCCAGAGATCCAGACTCTTCCAGAATTTTCAGAAAATCTTCATCAAAATCAACATACCCACCACTTAATGTTCGAATAATATCCAATTTCAATTGTTCATGAGCTGCAGTCACCGTACCGGCCACGGGTTGACTTTGTGACGTCAGACGAATATTGGATAAACTGTCATCCATACGTTTAAATTGCGCTTCCGTTGTCATCCAGTCTATATCAAGATCAGCATATGCAACGTCGTCATCATCAGGCACTACAGGTGGTGGACGGTCCCATCGCGCACCATCATCGTCAACTTTCGGCCCACCGCCAGCAAACCAATTACCAGGTGTCTCATAAACATCATCAAGATCGTCGTCTACTTCATCGGGCAAATCCCAATTGTAAGTTTTCTCTGGCGCCGGATTATCCCGAGGAACTTCATCAGGAATCTGTGAAGGGGAAACATCCTCTACAGGAGGAGGAGGCAGCGGTTCCGGCTCCGTCTTCATTACATCAGCTGCATTATAAGCCACGCCATCATCGAAATTGTATTGTAAGCTCGCCCCATCAGGTACACCAGCATTCTCTAGTCGCGATACCGGGTTAATAGACTGGGCATCATCAACTGCCAATCCATTTCGGCTACCTGAACTAGTTGGTGCTTTCGAAAGCGCCATCCCATTGTCGACTCCCGGCGGAGTCTGTGGCACATGATTTTTCCGCTTTGGCGGCAACGGCGGCACATCTGAATCGGCTAGCGATGTTGGGCGAGACGGCAATGCCCCTGCCCCGTCATCAGGAACTATTCCCGGAAGCGGAATTCCCCCTGGTACCGTTGCAGGCCTATTTGCCGCCTTTGGTGGCACTGGCGGCGGCACCGTGTCAGGAACGGGTGCCGGTGGCGGCACACCAACTGGTGTAATATCCGTGATCTCGCCTGTTTTCACGTAATGATTCCATTGATCCTGGAACTGACTGGCCAACTCAACATCACCACTCAACAAAGCACTGTTGCGGTGATAAATCATCCATTCTGATGGATCATTCGATGTTGGTGCTTCCAGATATGCTGGAAAACGCCTCGCCATTTCACCCATTACATTGCTGCATGCGATATCCACATCATTCATGTTTGATCCGCTTACCAACCGTTGGTTACGAAAATCAATGAGTGCAGCAATAGGCGATTCGTTATTTGCCATCGCACTATCTACCAATGAAAAAGCTTGTGCTCGCATAACCGATGCTTCATCCATAAGATCAGCGTTGGCTTCAAAAGTTATACGCCATTGCTTAGCAATATTAAACCGCATGTCCTCCCACGAGCCCTCTGGCATCCCTGAAACCATCGACAATGACGCTTCGTCTGGGAAAAGTTCATCCATAGAACCTGACCAGTCAAACCCCTCGGGCACCTTCACCGATTGCAAAGGCTCCGTAGTTGCCGGGGTTTCTATCAGATTTTCGTTGGTCTCGCCAAGTAAGGCACGCAACCAGTCTGGATCATCATAGGAATCTACTATTTCCACATGCGTGCCTTGACTATCACTAACAAGCGCCGTACCGCCAATTTCAGTACCTTGAGAATGTCGTATCCAGTCTGGATCATCCGCCGACTGCAGCGCTTGAATTGGATTATTACGCACATCTGTGGCCGCTTCCAATTGTCCCATATCCGATGACATTTGTTGCGCCTGCGCCAGCAGTTCCGCTTGATTGATTTGCCGTGAGTCCTCAATTGCATTCAGATTATCTTCGCTCATTGCGGCCACATCACCGGCCCGACGCGCAATGTCGGCGGCATCAAAGACTTGGCTTGAATTTTGTGTTGAACCAGCCGCTCGGCCTGCCACCATTGCTCCTTCAACCGGCGGGGCGCCTGCCGGCAACGGAGGTCCGCTTGGAGCACTCGAGCTTCCGCCTCCACCACCGCCACCCGGAATAGGCAACAAATTGCGAATACCTGACATCGTCTTGATCATTGGTAATAAACTGGTCGCCATCGTATTATATGTCACGCCATTATAAATCACCATTTCGCAAACATGCACCCCCGGCCCATATTCACGCTCGACGACGGAAGGCGCCATTTCCGTAAGACTAGCATCAGAAATCGCTGTACCAATCTTTTGTTCCTGTCCAATGAGCCCAGCGAGAGTAATATCTGTTGGCGCTGTCACCCGCGCCCCTCCGCCAATGATCATATCATCTGACATGCCCGCCAAAAGAGCCGTTGCTCCAATATAATTTTCAGTTACCGCGCCACCAATCAACATCGTGTCGCCTTTACACGAAACGTTCAGATTGCCTTCAACATGCAATCGTGAACTGTGAGCAACGGTCGAACGATGATGGCCAACTGTCTCTTTCGCAGACCCTTCCACCGTCACTGTTTCTTCACCTCTCACATACTCAAGAGATGCCGCATTATGAGAATCTGGATCGGTCGGGTCAAAACGTCCTACAACCAACGTATCCGATTCCCCCCGCCGATATTCATCGGCCATCGCAATTGTTCGCAAAACTTCACTACGCAACTCAAAGCCATACTTGGCCTCATCAACTGCAACAGGCGTGTCATCGGTGCTCACGGGGGAATCGTCCTTTTTTATTTGGTGATCAGCTTAAGCGACTTGCTGCGTGGCAAGTGACCATCCACCTTGGACGGTACCACCCGCCACATCACCATTATACCGTTTCTCAGACCACTTGACCTCGCTATATTCAAGATGGAATGTCTCCACCAATTCGTCGCTCAGTTCACGTGTCGCTTCATCAATCATCGTCTCGGAATCAACCCGCACAACAAATGCGTTTGATAGAGTGATGGTTTCTGTTGGTGTCGCCGCACCGCCTACAGTTCGCATTCGCGTAATCTCAACTTCGCCTAAATTGGCTCCTGTCAAAACTGATTGACGCAACACTGCCGATGCTTTATCCATCGCATGCGATAAAACGATTGGCCCATGTGTTGAGGTGCCTTCAACCCGAATTGCCGCCGAAACTACTGGCAATGAAACCGAGTGCCGCATCGCAACACACTCAATCTGGTCCTTGTAATCGGGATGAGTAGCTTCACCCTGTATACCCGATATCTTTACATAAATCACAGACATATATTTCTCCTTCAAATCCGCGTAATTGTTACAACCTTAAACAGGCACACCAGCACGCAGGTCAAATCCTCGTTCCACTGCACCGCCTGCCTTGCCATCCGTGTAGGGCGTGTAAGTCCAGGTGATTTTATTAAAATTCAGGTATACACGCTCAATTTCACGATTGGCATATCCATTGCCCGCTGGACCTAAACTTGTTGGTACCATACGGGTGTTTGCCGCTGATTGCGATACAACGGGCGCTAACACCGATGATAACCCGACCGATCCCGGCGTTGGCAATCCGCGAGTAACTGGCACAATATGAGGAATGAACCCATAATTTGCCTCATCCAGCGTCGACTGTTCAACCCGAGAAATATACGTTTCTTCAAGTTTGTACTCCATAAACGCCACTGTACCAGATTCCACCGTCTGAAACAGACTGATCAGCACTTCACCCAGATTTTCTGCTGACGAACATGCCTGCATCAGTTTAGGACTCGCTGAGTCCTTAAACCGAATCAACTCGACATCCGACGCCCGTCCGCGACCACCCCGAGAAGGTGCACCAAGACCGGTCTCCACACTATCACGGATACCGATCGCTTCTACTTGGTCCTCATAGCCACCGATTGTCGATTCACCGGCGACAGTCCCAATTTTAATTGCAATTACTGCCATTACTTTAACATCCTTTTTAATTAGTAGGCTTAATACATAAACCATATTTTCATTAATAGATCCTTTAATTTCATTAATCAAGTAGTTTTTACAAATTTTTATTATATCAATTAATATCAAAATGTATCAAATGTAACAAATATCAAATTTATTTTCGCTAAAATCACAATTATCCCGTTTTTTCCATCTTCGCACACCCACTCAATAAAAAATATTACCTTTATTGTTGGTAGATTCTTATCCAAAAGTTTGATCAAAATATGGATAATCTTCCCAAATATAGTATGTCCTTGTGACGTATCACCAAAGCAAGGAGAAAACCGTGCCGTGGATCAACACTATCTATTACGAGTATAACCGTAAGCCATCCCGCTACGAAAGCGATTTAACCGATGAAGAATGGAATGTGATTGAGCCGCTGCTTTTGCTCCCATTTTTACACGATTGTCAACGCACCATGGATGTTCGCGAGATTGTCAACGCGATTCACTATGTGCTTGTAACCGGGTGTCAGTAGTGCGCAATTCCTAAGTGTTTTCCGCCCCTGACAACAATACAGCACTACTTTTACACGTGACACGATACTGGTATTTTCGAGCGCATGACGGATTTACCCCGGGCATACACCCGCACCCATACGGGACACACGAACGACCCGATGGCTGCAGTCATCGACGTCTTATCAGTAAAGACAACGGAAATGGGTGGACCTGTGGGGTACAACGCGGGCAAGAAGATCAAGGGCCGCAAGCGTCATCTCACCGTCGACGCGAAAGTCTTTCCGATTACGATTGACTTATATCTGACGAATGTGCAGGGGTCGGAACGGCGCACCGGGTATGATTCGGGAGATATTGAAGAAAGCACCGTCATATACCGCAGCTGGGTCGTGGAGCGGACATTCGCATGGTTGGCGGGGTGCCGACGCTTGGTCAATAATGTGAACGGGCTTTAAAGAGTTCACTGGCTTGGGTGCTGATTGCGGCATGCCGGTTTCTTCTTCACCAAATTGCACGACCCTAACACATTAAAATAAAAACAAGACAATGAATTATGTCCAGGCTCTAAGAGCCTTAAACGGCTTAAGTTAACCCCATTTCCGCCAACCGATTCTCTTTTTTGAAAAAAATTATCATCGCTTGGCATTCGTCAAAAAGTGAATTCTTTAATAGTCATTAGATCAGTGTCTGTAAAAAAACCTTTTCTGGCGACTGCCAAGAGAAAAATATGAATATTTTTCATCTCAATATCAAATTTATAGGGGAATTTTACCGCATAATTGCCGATTACCCGATGTCCGGTGGCCTCACCAAGCGGA
>JAPORV010000371.1 GCA_026710055.1 Aestuariivita sp. | reverse complement strand
GCATCAGAAGCGCAATCTTTATTGATGGGAGGCGATGCGCAGCCTCTTCCGACAGGATCGGATCGACAATGGGCGGGATGATGCTCATGCCTTATCAGGGAACCTGATGAAACCTGAGTTAACGTCACACCTTTCAGGTGGTCCCTGACGCCCACCCCGTGCTCACACTCGCCTTTCCATCCTTCAGTGTCATTTTTTCATCGGGTTTTTCAATCCGAGGGTTGTCATGCCTGCTGGGTAGGTGGATATTTTGTTGACGCAAAAATCACCCGCACGGCATCATGAAAAAAAGTTGGCGGGAATGACTGGCTGTATGACCTCAAAGCTTGATTTTCTGATCAAAAAGAAGTTTAAAATAAATGATCCAGAATACAGCTAACTTTAATTTTGGGGCTTATATAAATAAAAAAACACTATAAGTGGTGTAAATAATCAGCAATTTGCTGATTAATTTCTATATTTGGTAGTTTGTTTACCTAAGTAAATAATCTCCTTAATTTTTCCAAATTACTATGAAACTCTCGACTTTAAATTGGAGAGGAACTCTCCTGTAAGGTAAATGAAAGTTAATCCACGATTCTTTATCGTAATAAATGAAAAGCTCTTGACCATCACCAAAGACAACAAAATCGGGCGCCGATATTATTACGAAGAGAGATTTATCTTATCAAAATGTCCAAAAACCGAGAATGCTATGATTGACTTTTCAATAATTCTAACAGAAATTTAAATAATCTCAATAATCATATGTCGAGAAACCAACTGAGCAAAATACACAAAAAAGGTTCCACTTTTTCAAATAAAAAAAATTCAGAAATTAATAAATCAAGTTCTTACTTTCAGGAATCGCTCAATAAGAAAATGATCGTTTCCAACCCAATTCTTACAAAGACTGGCTTACAGTGTTTGATATTCGTTAATTTGATCACTGATCTTTTTTGATAATTTTAGATCTCAATTAAAGGATATGGCGATGCCTGCAATCTTCCGATTACTATTTTGTTAAATTAATTCAATGCATCAATTAGGGAAATTTATTCATTTAGCCAATCTTATAACATTCGTTGTCGTAGGATTATTAATTCTTAGTATCGCAATTTTCTTGGCCAACCTAGTAGAAGAGTTTTCTAAACACGAGGCCCAAAATAAACTTAACGCCATCGGACTGGACCGAATTAATATTCAATCCAATGGCTTAAAGATAATGCTGTCAGGTGAAGTGGCATCGGAAGTTGAAAAGCTACGAGCAGTCACAAAGACAAATTCAATTTTCTTTGTGAGCGCCATAGATAATATTACTGTAAATTCAAAGGCGGTAAGTAACATTCCTGAATTCTCTGTCGAAATTTTATCCAATGAAAAAGGTATTTCGGTTATCGGGTTGATTCCAAAGGCTAACGACCGCGATATCTTAATTTCCAAACTCCAAGAAATCGCTGTTGATCTCCCGGTAATAGATATTCTTGAGAGTATTGATTATGACGCAACAAAAAATTGGGATTCTGCATTGAACTTTGCTACAAGGTCTCTTGCCAAATTACCTAACTCGAAAATCTCTGTCACTGAAAATCACGTCAGAATAACAGCTCTAACTGATAACCTTGAACAAAAAGAACAACTTGAAGCCGAATTACGCAGCGAAATCCCAACGAATTTAGATACAGTCATTGATATCGTAGCACCTCGTCCCTTCATCAATCCCTTCAGGCTTCAATATATTCTCGACAAAAATGGAGGGCGGTTTGATAGTTGTTCTGCCCAAGATTATGCCTCAAAAGTGCGCATTTTGAATGCCGCAAAAAAAGCAGAGCTTTCAGGCAATACAACTTGCACCATAGGAAGCGGTGTTCCTCCAACAAGTTGGATAGACGCTGCAGAGCAAGCGATTGCCGCCATCATTGAATTAAATGGTGGCTCTGTTTCATTTGAAAATACAGATATTTCCCTAATCGGAACGGCAGGTACTGACATAAAAAAATTTAATGACGTCGTTGCAACGTTAGAGATGAATTTACCGGAAATCTTTAATTTTGATGCTATTTTAGCGACAACTGACCAATTCTCCAACCATGAACAACAAGAATTCATTGCCACACTGAGCCCAGAAGGACTCCTTCAATTACGCGGAAAATTGAATGACAGTATGCAACAAAAGGATATTGAGAGCTATGCGAAAGCAAAATTTGGTTACCCAAATGTTTACAATGCAACATTCTCATCTGACAGTCTACCCTCAGATTGGCCAATTCGAGTATTAACCGGACTTAAAGCATTATCAATTCTCAATAGTGGATCTTTAGTCATCACTTCTAACTTATTGAAAATTCAAGGACTGATATCCAACCCAGAAAATAGGGATATAATCTCGAACATACTATCCGAAAAATTAGCAAAAACTATCCAATTCGAAATTGACGTCAAAACCCCCGAGAAAAAACCAATTTCCAAAATCAAACCTTCTGCACAGGAATGCGAAACGCAAATTGCAACAATAACTTCGGTTCAGAAAATTACCTTCGAACCAAATTCAGCTACAGTTAGCGTGGCTTCACGTGATGTGATTGATTCTATCGCTGAAATCCTGACAGAATGCGGTAATATACCGTTAGAAATTCAGGGACATACCGACAGCCAAGGTGGGGAAAATATGAACCAAATACTAAGCCAAAAACGGGCAAATTCTGTGTTAGAAGAATTAAAAAGACGTCACGTGCCTGCATTAAAATTCAATGCTATTGGTTATGGAGAGTCACGACCAATTGCCAGCAATCAAACAAAAACTGGTAGAGAGAAAAATCGCCGCATTGAATTCAGATTATATAAACCCGAACCGATTAGGGAACAAACCACACATATACTTGATGACCTAGCCTTGGAGACCATGTCATCATTTCAAGCAACTCCAGCTGAAGGTCACACTGATGTCGAGAATTGAATTAATAATTTTTATTACCATAATCCTATTTACGACATTTGCATTAGGATGGTTAACCAACTGGTTAATTCATCGGTTTTCACGCGTTAGTCCTTCAGATATCGCAGAGTTAGAAACAATTAGCGAGAAACTATTTGAGGCAGAAGAAATGCGCGACCAAGCGGTTTCCTATCAAAAACGGCGTGAAGCAGAGCTAATCCAGCAAATTAATGGAACCAAAGCGGAATTAGCAGCAGCGATGGACGCTTTATACAACACACGACAAGAAGTTGAACATCTTCATGCTCAATTAGCCAAAGCTAAAAAAGACGATCAAAGCCAATAATTTACCACCGCTTTAAATCAACTTCATCTTTGCTTTTCGCTTCAACCCAAATTGTTCTGTCTGTCTTGCATTCTTTTTTCCAAAATGGTGCACGAGATTTTAAAAAATCCATTAAATAATCAGCCGCATTAAAAGCATCTCGACGATGCGCCGCCGCCGTTGCTATCATCATTATCAGTTCTCCAGGACATAATTGACCATAGCGGTGGATGATTAACACATCTCCAAGCGACCATCTTTCAATAGATCTATTGGCAGCTTCACCCAAGACCGATTCTGTCATCCCCGGATAATACTCAATTTCCATTGCCTGTATGTCACCCAAAGCGTTATTACGAACAATTCCAGAAAAAGTCACAATCGCTCCCATATTTTTTTGTCGCCCGGTAAAGCGATTTATTTCGTCCGCCAAATTAAAGGGGGCCTCTTGAACAGAAATTTCCATCTATTTAACCACCCGTCATTGGCGGGAAAAATGCAATCTCTTTTGCTTCTTCAATTGATGCATCAAAATCCGTCAACTGTTGATCGACAGCAACCCTAAGTGCAGAAGTATCAGAAAAGGCAGTCTCGTAATGCCCAGATCTGACCTTCAATTCTTCAATGAGTTCAAACACTGTCTTTGCTTGTGTCACGATAGTTTCTTTCGGAATACCAATACGTTCTCGAACCCAAGCAAAATAAAGTACCTCCATTTTTAACCTTCCTTTAAATGCGGAAGCGCCTTGCGGATGTACTCAAGACCTGAAATTAAAGTGAGTGCCGCAGCTATCCATAAAACCCAGTGGCCCAAACGACCAGACCACTCCATCGCTAGATACATCCCCCGTAGCCCTCGCAGCCGCTCAAGATTTCCTTGCAAAATCTCGTCAACTAATTCCTGACCTAGTCCTGCCGATGCCTTAATTAAGTAATGCTCGAAAATACCTTGTGAAAACAAAAACGATATTGCAATCATTTGAACAGTCGTCTTCCACTTTGCAAGCGATGTTACCTTTAGAGTTTTTGACTTGCTGCCCAGAAACTCTCTCAAGCCGGACACAAACACCTCACGACAAATAATAATCGTTGCTGGCAATACTAACCAAGGTGACATTGACGAATACCCTACAATTACCATCAATGCCACAATTACCATTGCCTTATCCGCGATAGGATCGAGCATTTCACCAATTTTTGTTTCTTGCCTCCATGCTCTTGCGAGATATCCATCAAACCAATCTGTAATCGCGGCAAAAAGAAACAAAATCAGTGCAAACCAATCTGCGTAAGGTCGGTGAAAATACAAAAACATTACTGGCAGTGCTGGCGTTGCAAACAAACGCAATGCCGTCAGCATATTTGGAATATTCCATCGCATTGTTAACGTCTCATTCATAAATGGAAACATTGAAGAGAGTTCTTCTAATGACTGAAGAAATCATCATGATTGACATTAATCAAAGCCCCCGCCTAATCATGAGAAAAAAATTTCACAACAAAAAACGATCATGAACTGTCTAAAAGCTGTTTCTTGTCTTTTCATCAATCCTTAAATTATTTTAATTACCGCAAACAAGCATAGATTACCACTATTTGTTGTTTTTTCCAACTGCACAAAAAGATACAATATGAATTCTTATAATTTTGAATTTTAACATTTCAACTTGCTTCAATTCAATGAATGTTAAGTTAAAAGACTCAATTTTGATTTTGCCTTTATCATCGCAACTATAGTTATGCCAGAATTAATAAAAATTATTAAGCCTATCTTATCTCCTTTTGGATTGAACAAACCCTTCAAAATCACTTACTATTAGCAACCTAGATCTAAACTTAATGCCTCCAATCAAACTGTAAATCAATATGCCAATTCTAACTACCCTTGTTCTTTCAAAATTAAGACACACTTGTTCCAACTCGGTTGTGCTAGGTTGGAATTTGCTTTCATCTTAAAAGGGCCAAAAACCTAGCAAAATAAAAATTAACTTGGCTGTCATTCGATTAACATCCGTTAGCGAAGTACCCATGTAATAGGTTAATAGGTATCAAAGATTGATTTCGTTGTCATCTTCCAGACATCGCATTCGCTAAATTTTGTCACACTTCACCTCGCAGAGGACTTTCAATTCAATAACGCTATTAAGTAGCGCTCATTCATTAAAGTATTCGTAAATCGACTCTGCCAATACAGAACTAATTCCAGCAACCGCTTTCAAGTCCGCAAGATTTGCTTGCTTCACCGCTTTTGCCGAGCCGAAATGCGCCAATAGTGCTCTTTTTCGAGAAGCACCGACATTAGGAATAAGATCTAATGGAGATGTCATTATGTCTTTTTTACGACGTGCCCGGTGCGTGCCAATAGCAAATCGATGAGCTTCGTCCCGCAAACGTTGTACAAAATATAAGACAGGATCATTTCGTTTTAACGTAAAGGGCCGCTTATCGACTAAATGAAATTCTTCTCTTCCGGCATTGCGATCTATACCTTTTGCTACACCAATTAAAGGAATATCTGAAACACTATACTCTTCAATTATTTGTGCAGCAGTACTGACCTGACCAGCTCCACCATCAACAATAATTAAATCAGGCCAATAGCTTTCCTCGCGATCTGGATCATTCCTCATTAACCTTGAAAAGCGCCGATTCAAAACTTCCCGCATCATCCCATAATCATCGCCCGGCGTCAGGCTTTCATCTCTAATATTAAATTTCCTAAATTGATTTCTTTCAAATCCGTCTACTCCAGCAACAATCATTGCCCCAACGGCGTTTGAACCTTGAATATGAGAATTATCATAAACCTCAATTCGTTTCGGCGGGACATCAAGATCAAATGCAACAGCCAAGCTTTCCAGAAGTTTTTTCTGTGTTGTTGTTTCCGTCATTTTCCGAGCAAGACTTTCACGCGCATTTCTGAGTGCACCGCTTACCAGCTCAGCCTTCTCACCACGTTGTGGGACTTGTAACAACACTTTCCGCCCGAGTTTCATACTTAACGCTTCTGCCATCAAATCATCATTTTCAATTTCATGACTCAATATAATTTGTCTTGGCGGCATTTTTGAATCATAAAACTGTCCCAAAAAAGCCTCCAATACCTCACATTCTTCAAAATCATCGCCAACTCGAGGGTAGTAGTCTTGATTGCCCCAATTTTGATTTGCCCTAATAAAAAAAACTTGAACGCAAGCCTGACCATTTTCTAAGTGTAAAGCAATTATGTCCGCCTCGGCGACAGTTTTTGGATTAATGCCTTGAGAACTTTGAACTTGCGTTAAGGCGCGAATCCGATCTCTAAGTGCAGCAGCACACTCAAACTCTAACCTATCCGAAGCTTGTTGCATTTGCACTGCAAGCTGTCGCTGCAGATTAGTTGACTTACCTTCCAAGAATCTTTCTGCATCACGCACGCTCTCTCTATATGCCTTTGTATCTATTTTCCCAACACAAGGGGCAGAACAGCGTTTAATTTGAAACAACAAGCACGGTCGCGTTCTATTTTCAAACATAGCGTCTGAGCAATTTCTTAATTGGAAGGCTTTTTGTAACTGACTCAATGAACGGTTCACTGCACTAGCACTAGCGAATGGACCAAAATAGGATCCTTTTTCCTTTTTATGACCGCGATGTTTTTTTATCTGAGGAAAACGATGATTCTTAGCGACAAGGATATTAGGAAAACTCTTATCATCTCTTAATAGCACATTGTACTTTGGCTTCAGTTGTTTTATTAAATTCTGCTCAAGAAGAAGGGCCTCTGTTTCCGTCCGTGTGCTCAGGACCATCATTGAAGCCGTCTCCCGTATCATTCTAAGAATTCGTGGACCATGACCAGTTTCACGCGCATAACTTGATACCCTTGCATAGAGATTGCGTGCCTTTCCCACATACAAAACACGACTTTGCACATCCAGCATGCGATAAACACCCGGCGAATTGTCCAAACCTTTCATAAACTCTTGAATATAAGAAAAGCCAGTTTTAAATTTATCACAATTATCATTAGTAATTTTCATCTAATTCCAACATATTAATTGCATTGTGATGATAACTTATGAGACCTCAAAAAAATCCACAAAACCTGTGGATAAACTTGGAGATAACTTTTGTGAATTCCAATTTTTTTTGATTTTTGGTAACTTACTCGACTTGCTGAAAAAATAGTCAATTCTGTAACCTATTGATAAATAAAGATATTTTTTTGGTGTACTGCAACCTATTGAAAAACAAGAACTTTTTAAGAAATTTTTGCAACAAATTGTATTAACTGACACTATCAATGATTAGCTGAACTGTTATTTTTACCTACTCAACACCAAGAACATCAGGAGTTTGCCATGCTAAATGCTGCCCGCCATCAACACAGAGCAACTGTCCAGTAACTGCACAATTATCCAAAAAATAACCAAGCGTGTTACAAATTTCTTCTGGATTAGCACCGCGTTTTAACAGTGTATTCTTCCTTTGCTCGTTAAAGTGATGCTCAGTTTGCCGACTACCTTTTAATGTCGGGCCGGGACCAATTGCATTAACACGAATGACCGGAGCCAATGCCTGTGCTAAAGTCTGGGTTAATGCCCAAAGACCCATTTTCGAAATAGTGTAGGTGAAAAACTGAGGTGTCAACTTACGCACGCGCTGATCAATCATATTGACTATCAAGCCCATCGCACAAGGCTCGTTATTTTTATCGACAGTTGTTGAAAGCCCTTGAAAAGCCATAGCTTGACCTAATACAAACGGTGCGCGCAAATTACTTTCTATGTGACGATCCCAGCTCAATCGTGTTGCAGTCACGAGCGTATCATGCTCAAAAATTGATGCATTATTGACAAGGCATGTGATCGGCCCTCCTAACGCCTTTTGGGCACGCGGCAAAAGATTTTGAACATCGTTTTCAATTAATAAATCAGCTTGCAAAGTGATCGCAATCTGTTGCAATTTGCGGATTTCATTCGCAACTTGTTCCGCTTCAATCTGAGAAGATGCATAATGGATTGCAACATTAAAGCCACGTTTCGCCAAATAAATCGCAATGCTTCGACCAAGACGCTTACCAGCCCCTGTTACCAAAGCATTCAACATAATGTTGTCCTCCTTTGGAGCAGTTTTCGTTTTTTAAGCAAATATGATGGATAAATATACAACATATACTGCAAACAATACTATGCCCCAAACTCTTGAAATATCAAGTTTAAAAAAAACAAAGGGAACGATAAGTAATGATGACATTAGCATGATCCAAAGATCAAATTCGATAAATGTAGGATCAACAGAAATCACGTCAACTAACGACGATATACCAATCACTGCAAGCAGATTGAACATATTTGATCCAATGACATTACCTAGAGCCACATCGGCCTGCCGTCGGACTGCCGCCATTATCGTTGTTGCAAGTTCTGGTAACGACGTTCCAACCGCAACAAGTGTCAAACCAATAATGGTATCAGTAACGTCGAAAGTCTTTGCAATAATTGTTGCATTTTCAACAAGTAATTCCGCACCAAGCGGAAGCCCAATTAAACCTAAAGCAAGGTACATCACAAGTCGCAAAGTTGATCCTTCTGGATCAAGTTTTTCCAAGCCTTCTGTGGCATAATCTGATTTCTCATTATTTCTTTGATGGTTACGACCATCACGTACTGCAAAATAAAGAACTAATCCCAAAGTACTGAGCAAAAGCAGTCCGCTAAAATAGTCAAAATAACCTCTATAAGCTAAAGCAATAAATAAGAAGGTGGCTCCAAGCATGAAAATATATGTTTTACGACTATCAAAGGCACTTGTATGAAGAGTTGCCACAATAGCTGGAAAACCAAGAACAAGAAGAATATTAGCAATGTTGGAGCCAACAACATTACCAAGGGCTAGTCCCGATGAATCGTCAAGAACTGCATTAATCGCAATCAAGAGTTCCGGTGCTGACGTTCCGAAAGCGACGATGGTCAAGCTCACAATGAGCGCAGGTATGCCAATACGTAGGCTCAGCGTCACAGCTCCTCGCACCAAGGCATCGCCTGCCAAAAGAAGAATGAACAATCCTAGGCCCGACAACAGCCAAGGAATCATGTGTTTCGCCCCTTAGAAGGACAATCGCACCGATCTTTACCAATACGATATCGGCCACATTGAGGACATTTTGACGTACTAAATCTTCGAAACTGAGGAATACGTAACTGACCAAACAATGCCAATACTGCCATAAAGATAAGAAAAAGAATGACTATTTTTAGAATCAAGTCAAAGCCCATATCGTGCATACTCAGCACGCTCTTCAATTTCTGCTAATCCATTTTGAATAACTTGAGCACCTAATCGCTTAAATACAGGCAACCGAATTGCATAACGCCTAAGATCCACATCTTCACCAAATAATTCCTGCATTTTGGGCTTCAAATGGCCTATTCCATCAATGAGACCTAATTCGCGCGCACGATGGGCAAGCCAAACATCTCCTGAAAACAAATCGACCTCCGTTGTAAGTAAATTCCCCCGCCTTTGTTTTACGTAATCAATAAAATTTTTGTGAATCTCATCCAACAGGACCTGCAACCGTGCAACGTCATCTTTGTTCTCAAGACGAAATGGATCAAGAAAACTTTTTGACTTACCTGCCGTATAAACTCTTCGCTCAAAACCTTGCCTCACGAGAAATTCATGTGCACCAAACCCTGATGAAATTACACCTATTGAACCAATCAAAGAACTTTCATCTGCCCATATTTTGTCAGCGACTGCAGCCAACCAGTATCCTCCAGACGCCGCGATATCCTCAATAAAAGCGTGTATTGGAATATCAAGTTCATCGGTGAGACTTCTTAAATGTGCTCCAATCATAGAAGACTGAACCGGTGACCCGCCCGGTGAGTTTAACTCAATTGCAACAGCGCTTGGTTTGCCTTTTCGAATTGCTTTCTCAAAAAGGGGAGCAAGCGTTTCATGATTCAGCGAGCCTCGTGTCGCTGTGCCGATAACGCCCGACAGACGAAGTATCGCAATGCGCGGCTTTGACTTTATGAATGGTAACCATCTAAACATAATGCTTCATGTAGAGTACTGATGCCGTCGAAACAAGAAGTAGGACAAAATTCATTGATATTAATAGTTGTGTAATGAAGAAAAAAGCCCATTATCATTCAAATTACCATCGAAATGAAACTCTCCGCTCGTTACATTTAGTAACCATTACCGGTCATTGTTTTCTTATGTCGTTTGCCGTTACTTTACCGAACATTCATTCCCCTTGCTAAGCTCGCAAAAGTCGACATCTTGCATTCGAATAATCTCTATTTCAATAGTCAAAAATATCAAAAATGACCTTGAATTTACCTTCTCTAGTCATTGGTATCACAAAAAATACAATAAATTAAATTATTTATAACATACAGCAGAGATGTTTTGAAAATCAATAAACTATTAATTTTTTTAGCTAAAATTAAAATAATCGACTTTAGAGCTTCGTCTTGATAAAATCACAAAGGACAATTCTTAATTTACCTAGCACAATGGCGACACACTCATGAAGATTATCAATGCCTTCTGAAGATAGAGCGCAGGAAGTTCAAATCGGTGATACCCAAAACTTTGTTTTTTCTCTTATCATGTAGGTATTGAGATATTCCCTCTAAATTTATGGAACAGTAGTATTCTCTAGTATCCGGAAATTATTGAATTGATGGTTTATAATTTGTGAAGACAGTAGATTTTTCAACCATCCAGCTTTGTGAAGGGAAAATGTACGTCAAAAATGAAAGCGATATTTCCATCAATTCAATGCAGTTGGTACACTAGTATGAATGATAGATTATTGGTAAAGATAATGTTAAATTTTAGGTCATATTAAGGATTTGCCGACAAACGGTTATCAAGATTTCTATTCTATAATCCAAACAACAAAATGAGGAAGCGGCGTAAAAGAGGAATGCGATATGTCAAAATTGAGCAAACGTTTTGCTAATCAAATTTGCAGTGAAGTTTCTAAGGAAAAAACATCAACGGAGATAACTGCCCCCGAAAATGCACTATCATATGTTAAAGGAATTCAGCACCCTCCTCTTTCTCAAAAGACAATTCCACAGTTTTTCAAAGATGCCGTCTCACACTTTAGCACAAATGTGGCTGTAATTTTCCCGGAACAGAAGGTCAAACTGACTTACAATGAGTTGGATAAAGCCATAGACGACGTCGCTAGAGGACTATTAGCTCTGGGGCTAGAAAAAGGCGATCGTGTTGGCATACTGTCACCGAACAGGCTCGAATGGATACTCACGCAATTTGCGACAGCAAGGGTGGGCCTTGTGCTGGTAAATATCAATCCCGCCTACCGCTTGAATGAATTAAAGTTCGGGTTAAACAAAGTCGGTTGCAAAGCACTCATCTCAGCACAGTCCTTTAAGACATCTGATTATGTTGGTATGATTAAAGAACTCGCGCCGGAAATGAATAAATGCAAACCTGGGCAGTTACGCTCTGCTCAATTACCCAGTCTTCGAGCGGTGATTTTTATTGGCTCTGATCAATTCCATGGTGCTCTATCTTTTCATCAACTGAGCAAATTAGGCGGGCCTGCTGAGCAATCACGTTTGTCAGAAATCAGTGGGTTACTCAACCGAGACGAGGCGATCAATATTCAGTTCACATCTGGCACCACCGGTGCGCCAAAAGGAGCAACATTGTCGCATTACAATATCATCAATAACGCGCGATTTGTTACTGACTGCATTCAACTCACTGAATTTGATCGCTTGGCAATACCAGTACCGCTCTATCACTGCTTTGGGATGGTTATGGGAGTTTTGGGCGCTGTTAGCAAAGGTGCCACTATGGTATTTCCTGGAGAAGGGTTTGATGCCGCTCAAACGCTCAATGTAATTGCTAAAGAGAAATGCACAGCTATTTACGGTGTTCCAACAATGTTTGTCGCAATGTTGGACCTGCTTGAAGTAAACTCGCATGATCTTTCCGATTTAAGAACAGGAATCATGGCCGGAGCACCCTGCCCAATTGAAATAATGAAGCGTGTGAATTCTGAAATGAATATGAAACAAGTTACCATTGCTTATGGAATGACGGAAACATCCCCTGTATCTTTTCAGAGCTTCATTGATGATCCAATAACAAAGCGTTGCGAAACTGTCGGACGAATTCATCCTCATCTTGAAGTGAAGATTATTGATTCGAATGGAAAAATCGTCCCGGTTGGAACACAAGGGGAGCTTTGTACGCGAGGTTATTCGGTTATGAAGGGATACTGGCATGATGATGCCAAAACCGCTGAAAGCATTGTTAATGGATGGATGCATACTGGAGATCTTGCTGTTCTAGATGAGGAAGGATTTTGTTCAATCGTTGGGCGCGTCAAAGATATGATTATTCGCGGAGGCGAAAATATCTACCCGCGTGAGATTGAAGAACAGTTGATTCGCCATCCGAAAGTCAGCAATGTTCAAGTGTTCGGTATTCCCGATGAAAAATACGGTGAAACGGTGTGCGCATGGGCAATTGCAAAACCCGGCGAATCCCTTTATCCTTCGGAACTCAGACAAATGCTGGAAGGACAAGTTGCCCACTATAAGGTCCCTAAGCACATAAGAATTGTAGAAGAACTACCCATGACTATTACCGGCAAGCCGCAAAAGTTCATTATGCGCGACAAAATGATCGCAATTCTAAAAGAAGACTTTAATCCCCAATAGCTAATCTACGGCAATTGACACGACCTGAGATTGAAAATACTGGATTACAATTCATGTTTTTCTGCGCTGTCTGCAAGTAACCACTCCATATTTCAATTAGGGCTTGTGAACATCTACCGTGCGGCGATGCTCCCTGTACCCAAGTGAATGCCGGCCGCGAAGCTGGACGGCGGTTTTGTCGTCCCTCATCGCCATCAGACCGCGATTGTGGCCGGATAGGACATCAAAACGGATCAGCTTCCCCACGGCATCCATCAGCGCCACGGTTCTGCTCGTCAGACCGCCCTTTGAACGACCGACGCCTTCGTATGATCCCCTTTTTCTGATCCGGAGGCCTTCGCAGGCGCCTACATGATCGGGCCATCCACCGATAGATCGAAATCAGACCATACGCTTAAAAAGATTTTTCGGTAACTCCTTGCAAAACCGTCTGAAGACACTGTTCCATTGCCAAAAGGCGCCAGAATATCCTGCCACAGCACCGCTTTAAGAAGCTGGCGGTTATCCACTGGCTTCCCGAGACCTGTTTCCTTTCCCGAGAAAAGCGGCTTAATCCGCTTCCACAATGTCATCCGTCAAAACGGTTCGATCCTTTTTAATGATTCTGCTCTCTTAATTGTCTGCATCGCCTCTTAATTGTCTGCATCGCCTCTTGTTCGGGCGACTCTGAGAACAAATAGACCAACTTCTCACGAATCTTTAAGGGCAGATATCCACGAGCTATAATTCTACTCGTGTTCAGGTAAACAAATCAAAATAGACCAACCTAGAAACCTTCATGACCAACTCATGCTAACCACCTTAATTGTCTGCATCGCCTCTTAATTGTCTGCATCGCCTCTTGTTCGGGCGACTCTGAGAACAAATAGACCAACTTCTCACGAATCTTTAAGGGCAGATATCCACGAGCTATAATTCTACTCGTGTTCAGGTAAACAAATCAAAATAGACCAACCTAGAAACCTTCATGACCAACTCATGCTAACCACCTCGTCAATAAAAAATTTAGAAAGAGACCTTCCGCAGGGTCGCGAAAACTCCATGAGGGGAAGAGACAGCTGATTAGAAGACATCTATTTTATGACCAATAAGTCCATTTAGAAACTGCATTTTGTAGGTAAGTAATTTGCAAGCCCAAAATAAAAATCATTACTGCTCGCCCAAATCAATCGCCAAATCTTCCACTTTACGAACCTCTTGAATAAGATTGCTGTCCGCCAGAAATTGCTCAAACCGGACATACCGGCCTTCATCAAGAGCCTCTGGGCGCAAAGCAAAACGCGTTATTGTATCTTCCCAAGCGCGTGCATTTAATTCATCATCTAGTTCTGGTGAATAGTTCTTAAAAATTTCCCAACTCTCCTCAGGATAGTTAATGATAAACTGAGTTGCCAATTCAGTTGCACGAAGAAAGCGTCGTAGCTTATCCCGATCAATTTTTTTTGAATTAGCAATGTAAATGAGTTCGTCGTAAGGCGGTATTCCTTCTTCTTCCAAGTAAAAGCACCGGCCTTCAATACCTTCAATTTCCATTTGATTAAGTTCAAAGTTTCGAAAAGCACCAATGACAGCATCAACTTGCTGCGACATAAGAGAGGGCGATAGCGAAAAATTCACATTGACTAATTCAACATCACTTATTTTAACGCCGTGGCGTGCAAGCATCGTAGTTAGTAAAGCCTCCTCTACGCCAGCAACAGAAAATCCAATCTTGCCCCCCTTAAGTTGGCGAATTTCTTGTATTGGGCCATTTTTCAAGACTAGTAAGCAGTTCAGTGGCGTTGCGATTAACGTCCCGACACGGACTAACGGCAATCCTTCTGCGACATGTAAATGCTGGCTAGTCTGATAACTAACAGCTAAATCACCTCTACCAGCAGCAATCAATCTTGGAGGTGCAGACGGGTCAGCAGGTGGAATGATTTCTACAGCTAGATTCTGGCTTGCAAAATAACCGAGTTCTTCAGCAATAATAATTGGCCCATGATCCGGATTAACGAACCAATCAAGCAACAACGTTACTTTTTCCTGAGCTATCGTGGGCGTTGCAAAAATTAACACCAAAAACATACTCAAAAATTTCATTGACTTTCCTCTTTTTTTATTTGATTTGCGTTAATCAAATCAGAACTTATCTGCATTTGAATTTTTATTTCCACAAGTGAACAAAATGATGAACCGGTCCATGGCCTACACCTACTCGTAGCTTATCTGAATGAAGAATCGCTTGGTATAACCAGTCATGGGCTTCTTGAACCGCTTGCTTTACTGTGTCGCCCTTCGCCAAACACGCAGCAATTGCGGAAGAATAGCTACAGCCCGTTCCATGAGTATTTTTTGTTAAAACCCGATCTGATTTCATTTCCAAACATTCATGAGTGGTCATAAGCCAATCAGAGCATACCTGTTCAGTCGCATGTCCACCCTTAATCAATACAGCATTGGGTCCCATATCCAAAAGAGCTTTGGCACATTCAGTAATTTCTGAATACTGTTCGTGATTGAGTAACCTACTGGTCTCGGGAAGATTAGGTGTTAGCAAACTTGCTTTTGGGAATAAGTTTTCAATGAGTGCATCAATCGCATTATCATCCAATAACATTGCGCCAGACTTAGAGACCATTACAGGATCAAGGACAATCGGTCCCTTGAAATCCTCTATAGCTCGTGAAACAGCTTCAATAATTGAGGTTGACGCAAGCATCCCTATCTTGATGGCGTCAATAGTGATGTCTGCAAACAGAGTTTCGATTTGGGCACTAACAACGTTGGGCGGGATGGGATATACCAAATCAACGCTTTGCGTATTTTGTGCCGTAACTGCTGTAATTGCAGAGCAACCAAAAACACCCATAGCGCAAAAGGATTTTAGGTCTGCTTGGATTCCGGCCCCTCCTCCGGAGTCTGAGCCAGCAATCGTTAACGCATTAAAAACCATCTTGGTTTCCGTGCGTTTTGACCGCCTTTAATTCCTGAGTGGAAATTAATTGAAAATAAATCGACATTTTCTGTTTCCTCCGCCGGTACTAACCGGTTCAGGTTCAATGGGTTCTCGCAAAGCGGATCTCAGCCTTTTAGGCACCCCAACAGTTCGTAAGTTTTTTATACTCCTCAGAAGAACAATATGTCAACCAACAATCTGATGAAAAACCTCATGGCAGATCAAAGGCTTATTAACGTGAATGTAGAATACAACACTTAAACTATTGAAACGTACTTTTTCACGCGTAAATGGATAATGTTGCAATTCCCTCGAGAGAAATCTTAACGAATTATCGCTCATTCACCTTAAAGAAGGCCCGGGCGGAAGCGGCTGGGTCTGGTTGTCCACAAATAGCGGAAATAACAGCAACCCCATCTGCACCAGCCGCAAAAACACGGTTCATATGAATTGCTTTCAATCCGCCAATGGCAACAGTCGGCACTGGAGATAAATTTATCAGTTTAGCTAACCCGTCAAATCCAATAGGTTGCGCATGATCGGATTTTGAATCCGTCGAAAAAACAGGTCCGATACCAATATAATCGACGCTATCTAAATTGAGCAACTGAATGTGATCTTCTGTCTCACAAGACAACCCCAAAATGCGATCAGGTCCTAGTAAGCGTTTTGCCTCATGAGGAAGCATGTCATTCTGACCAACATGTGCGCCAGCAGCGTTAACGGCGACCGCAGCTTCAATATCATCATTGATTATTAATGGAATACCCGAATTTGCCAAAATTGGTTTCAATGACATTGCCATCTTTACCCTATCATCTGTCGTACCGTCTTTATGACGCAATTGAACCATCGTCACACCACCAGAAATTGCTTGCCTGACAGTCTCCAAAAGCCCCGCGTTTCCGCATAAATTAAGATCAATAATAAGGTATAGTCTTAAAAGTTGACGTAGATTTTTCTTCATAAAATGACATCTTGTAATTGATCTGGTTGTGTCGTAGCCAGTGCATCTAGAAAACCTACTTGAAAACTTCCGGGACCACTAGCAGTGCCATCAGCAACAGTTCCAGAAACCTTAAAATGTGCCAAGGCTGAAAGTGCCGCTTCAAACGCAGGGCCAACTGCAGCATAAGCGCCCATTAATGCAGATTGAGCACAGCCTAAAGCAGTGACTTGCGGCATTATCGACGACCCACCTTCAACTCTTGCTTCTCTCGAACCATCAGTGACAAAATCAATCAGTCCGGAAATTGCCACCACAGTACCAAATTGAGCCGCGAGAAACCGGCCTGCTTCTTGAGCATCTTCTACAGAATCCCCTGCATCAGCACCTTTACCCGCACCTGCTTTCCCGGCTAGTGTTAGAATTTCAGATGCATTACCACGAAGAATTACCGGCCTCAGATTCAACAGATCTTTCGTAGCTTGAGCACGGTAACTCGAAATAAAATGCGCTACAGGATCCAATACCCATGGAATTTTTTTCTCGTTTGCCATAGCTGCCGCTTTCTTCATACTAATAATCCATGGTGAGGATAATGTACCGACATTAATACTCAATCCATTGGAAAGTGGCGTAAAATCCGCAATCTCCTCCTCGGCATGAACCATCGCCGGAGAAGCGCCAGCCGCTAACACAACATTGGCAGAAATATTCATAGCAACATAATTTGTAATACACTGAATAACTGGATTTTGAAGGCGTAATTCACGCAAGAGAGTTTGAAAAGCCATACTTTTTCCTATCTTTTTGAGAGTCACGGCAAGAGCAAGTTCCTTTCTTAACCGCCGCTTATGCTATCATAAAACTGTAAGTGCGCCAAACTAAAAGCCGTTTACGCAAATCAACCAAAATTTCTTTCCTGATCGTGTAATGGATAATGGGAAAAAAATCAATCCTATTTCAATGCCATTAGATCATCACAAAGCATAGGTTCATCCCAACGAAGATACCATGATCATTGGGAGAATGGGCTTTAGAAGCATCGTTTCCAAGAGGAGACTCTCCGTCGGATCCTCCTGGACAGATGAACCATCGGCTCAAGTGACGGCACAGTGAATCAGAGAGAAGAGGATGGATGTGTTCAATGATGCTCAGCCGTACGGAAGTCATGTGCAGACTCTGTCTATTGTAGTAGAGGTAAGAACCAAGAGTTGGGTAGTTGGTATCAGCGCACCCGATATACCGAACACGGTCCGAGTCGACACGCTAAGCACTGGCGACACAGCGGGGCTGGTCGCCAAGATTGTAAAAGCTCGGTGTAAGGAGATGGATCGGGTTCTCTTGATCTCTTAAGGAGGTGATGAAGGGTTCTGGGTGGCCCGTTGGCAGGACACGGACAATGTGGCAGTTCGCGACATGGGACCTCGTCTCGACCGACGCACGGTTGAAAACTCTGTCACTCCTTTCCAAGGCCGTCTGACGGGACGGACGAAGAGACCGAGAGACTGTGTGATCGGTGTGTCCCTGGATTATCGACTTCCACGGCACCGGAATAAAGATGGACCCTGGCTTCCTGGAACGTCACACCCCCTGCAGGGGGTGTGGAGGCATAAGCGTTAACTTGGTTTAATTTCTCTGATGACCTGCTATTGTGTTTCAAGGTTGATGTCTTGGGGGAGATCAGATATGAAGGAAGACGGGCAGTTGTTGCGGG
>JAPORV010000082.1 GCA_026710055.1 Aestuariivita sp. | reverse complement strand
AACCCTCGCCGGAATGCAGCCCTGAGAGAGCATCTGCGTCTTGAGGCCCTTGCTTTACGCTCAGCGGGTCATGTTGACCCGTCCAAAGAGCGGTTCAAGCAACGCTCCAGTGTTGAGCGAGTGAACGCGGCGTTAAAGGACAGCTATGGCGGTCGTCATCTCCGGGTTCGGGGTGCGGCGAAGGTTGCGTGTCATTTGTTCTTCGGTATTTTCGCCCTGACTGTTGATCAGTTGCTCAGACTGCGCACCTGATAGCTCCGTTTATTCTGTTTTTGGCGTCGAGGCATATGCCGTCGACGGGTTCCGCTTGCGCAGATGTTCATATTTTGTCCAATATGGTAATGATGTGAGCTGATTTTATTGAGAAATCGGTTTCAGGGGACTTGTATTCATTGAGCGATTGCTTGAATTCTAAATAGCCCTCTCTTCTGCCATCCAAAAAAAATCCGCCGCTGACTTTTGCAAGTGGCTCACTTTAAAGAAACCGAAAATAACCATAAAAAAAATCTTTTTATGGCCGAATTGCACAATCAGCGGTAACTAAATATTTAAAGCTTGTCAGTTGTATTGCACCCACTGGGCCGCGAGCATGCATTTTTCCGGTTGCAATACCAATTTCGGCTCCTAAACCAAATTCTCCGCCATCAGCAAACTGAGTAGAAGAGTTTTGCATAAGTATCGCGCTATCCAGTTTTGCAAAAAACTTATCTCTTGCGGCAGTATTCTCCGTAATGATGCAGTCTGTATGACCTGAACCATAGAACCGAATATGGTCTATTGCGGCATCAATGTTTGACACTGACTTGGTGGCAATATCCATGCTGAGATATTCACGCCCCCAATCTTGTTCTGTTGCATGCATTGTACCAGCTATTTTCAGCATTGTATCATCTGCATGAACTTTTACACCAGCCTTTATGAGCTCCGAAATCACAGTTTCGCCGACCGTATCAATAATTTCTTCGTGGAACAAAAGACATTCCACTGCACCACAAATTCCAGGACGACGTGTTTTTGAGTTCATCACAACTTCTAGCGCCTTGCGTTGATCTGCATCTTTATCAATATAGATGTGTACAATTCCTTCAAGATGTGCAAACACAGGTATACGTGATTCACGTTGCACCAGTTCGACCAAACTTTTCCCTCCACGCGGTACAAGAACATCAATATAATCCGACATTTTGAGCAATTCATTTACAACTGAGCGATCTTGTGTTGGGATGCGTTGAATGGCGTCGATTGGCAAATCAACGGCTTTTAAGCCAGAGATAAGACAAGAATGAATAACGTGCGCGGTATTAGAGATTTCTGACCCGCCGCGAAGAATAACTGCGTTACCAGATTTTAGGCAAAGCGCTGCAGCATCCGATGTCACATTAGGCCGACTTTCATAAATCACACCAATGACGCCTAATGGCGTTCGAACTCTTTGAATATTTATTCCGCTTGGTCTCTGCCATTCTGCAATGACCTCACCCACCGGATCAGGCGTCTCCGCCACTGCGAAAAGGCTATTTCTTATATCAACAATACGACTTTCACTTAACGTCAAGCGATCAATCATTGCATCTGAGAGATTTTTCTTTGTTGCATGAACAATATCATGCATATTCTTTTCGAGAATCTCAGTTTTCCGCTTTTGTATTTCATCGGCCGCTATTTTAAGCGCATCCTTCTTTTGTTCGTGAGAAACATCCGCAAGCACTCTTGCGGCATTCCTAGCCTTTTCACCGATAACATGCAGCATAACATCTGCGTTGTCATCAATATCCTTCATTGCTTCACTCTCCTTTCATTACTATCCATTATATAGTGTCTGTAAAAAAACCCTAAATTCGATATTAAAACGCTGAAAAAGTTGACTCTTTTGTCATTTTTCTCTGGCGAAGATTGCAGGTATTTGATACAATATCATCAATATTAACCAAGATTTGCTCCAAATCAGCAAATCTTCGCCAGAATCTCTCGAAAGAAAGGTCACATTATGCGCACATCCTTC
>JAPORV010000062.1 GCA_026710055.1 Aestuariivita sp. | reverse complement strand
ATGCTTCTGAAGGCTCCGCGGGTTGCTGATGACGTCTTCGAGGCGCTCGCGTTCCTCGTTCGAAAGATTGATCTCCTGCCTTGTCGATTTCCTGCCCATTCGCCTGTCTCCTGTTTTCGCGGGCCGCGTGACCGCGGTGGCAGGATAATGCCATGATTCGGCAACGAATAGAATCCTTTGTTTTTAACTAACCACTAGCCAAATCATAAATATGGCGGGCACTTAGGGTTTTGATGTAAACTATTTTCTATCACGTTTAACACTGCGCTTTTTCTTGCACCCGGAGCCCTTTGTATCACAGTTGTGTTGATTGGACTGCTTTGTTTTCAATCGCCTGCTCGCCGTGCTTTGGTCAGAATGGTGTTTAAAGCAGTCTTTCGTCTCACAAAATCGGCGTATTAATTTTTTCAGGCGGTTTACCAACCGCTGCAGCGCGTTGCGTTTGAATATAAAGATGATCGCTCTTCAATCTATAATACCATGACGGGTATTACATGTCACATTTTTGCTGGAATATTGATATTTTGAATTGCTTACATTGGTGTGGAAGAAGCACTCTCGACATGCCAGTAAATCGGCATTTGTGGATTAAAAATCACTAGTGTCCCGTTTAACGGTCTCAAATTTCTCTTAAATATTTGATACATATAGTGTCTGTTAAAAAAAACCCTATTTTTCTTAAATTTCAAGAGTTTACCATGCATAAAAGTATATTTTTAACATGTTGACTTTACCGAAATATGTAGATGCCTTTTCTTTAATTTAGCGAAGATTGGCTGATTCAATGGAAATCTTGTAAGAAATTAAGAAATTGTATCGAATATCGGAAATCTTCGTCAGAACAAATGCATTAGAAAAGTACATATTTTCAACATTTTACCAGTGAATTTAGGGTTTTTTTAACAGACACGAACTAGTGTACCAACTGCTTTGAATTGATGGAAATATTACTTTCATTTTTGACGTACATTATTCCTTCACAAAGCTGGATGGCTGAGAAATCTATTCTCTTCAAAAATTATAAACTATCAATTCAATAATTTCCGGATACTATTGTTATCGCAAAGCGTTTGATGATCTAATGCTTTGGAGGTGATAAAGTAACTTGTCCTCGGTATACTTTGAAATTTTTCTTGTGAAACTTCGTTATTCAATATACTTGGATGAGAATTCAAATAAACAGTTGATTGATAGAAAAAGTAAATGAAAAAATTCTGACATTATTGAAAGATCTCTCAATCAATTTAAACTTGAAAAGATTTTGCCAACAAATTGAAAATATATAAAAATATATTTGGTGATATAGTTTCTTTATTGCGGGAGCAGTGATATGTCTACACAGCAGCACACTTTGTCAATTATTAAACCGGACGCGACACGCAGAAATCTGACTGGGAAAATTAATTCAAAGTTTGAGAGCGCCGATTTACGTATTATCGCGCAAAAACGTGTTCAATTGTCGAAATTGCAAGCCGAAAAGTTTTATGAGGTTCACAAGGATCGGCCGTTTTTTGATGAGTTATGCACTTTCATGGCGTCTGCTCCTATTGTTGTACAAGTATTAGCTGGTGAAAATGCGATATTAAAAAATCGTGAAATTATGGGTGCAACAGATCCTGCTGAAGCTTTGTCAGGAACAATTCGGGCGGAGTTTGCTAATAGTATCGGTGAGAATTCTGTACACGGTTCGGATTCAGCTGAAACAGCGACACAAGAGATTGCTTATTTTTTTTCTGGACTGGAACTTGTTGGGTAAATGATCTGCTTTGTTTGCAAATTCTACGATGGCTGTTAAGATTATTGCAAATAAATGTTTGTATGTCTTGGCTACCGGTAAAAGATGAGCACAAATTTCAACATAATTTACAGCAATTCCTGCTAGAATATTTTTTCTTTTATTTTCATATAGTTACGTAGTTTAAAAAATTACTTTTCGTAAAATTTCTGCACCAAAATTGAGACTTTAATGTTATTTTTGGAACATTTTTTTCTCGTTTTCTCAAAG
>JAPORV010000270.1 GCA_026710055.1 Aestuariivita sp. | reverse complement strand
CGTTTCATATCAATGGTTTACAAAATTCGCCCCACACCATATGAGAACCACACCCTCACATCAGTGAGTAACATGTTGCATGAATGATAAAAGTATGTAGAGAAAAACTCTCTTTGTTTTGTAGATTTTGATAAAAAACAGCTAAATTGAGTGGGCCAATAATTCTATTTTATGACTAAATAAAAAACGGACAATTTAACTGGTCATATCACAGAGCGAGTATTTGGCGCTCCCTGAAGGACTCGAACCCTCAACCTGTCGATTAGAAGTCGACCGCTCTATCCAGTTGAGCTAAGGGAGCTAACAATATTGATTAGATGTTTTTTTTTCTTGACGCAATAATTTCAGTTCATGCTTGGGAAGAAAACTTTCTTTTTTGCCTTATTTTGGAATTCAAATAGAATTACTGGTTCCAATGCGTATCACTATCTCTACTAACGCAATTAATTTGATATTCGTTCTCGGAAATACACCCCAAAAGTCAAATCCGACCAGCATAATTGATTGACGCTTCGAGGGTATCGCAAGACTTGCTGTTAAAATGTCAATTTAATCTACGCAAAGAAAAGATTGCGTATTAAAATTTCTTCAGATAAGATTTTTGTTTTTAAACTTAAACTAAACTCAGAGATTCGCACATGGATATTAAATTTTGGTGTGTATGAGAAAATTAAAAAATGAATGAATACTTCTGGAATAAATTAAGAACATATGTTCTTAATACCTTTTTAGAGATTCAAAGTCTTTCGCAGGCGTTACAAAGGGAAACAAAATGGTAAGAACTGTCATTGTTGAGCAAGCTGGCGGACCAGAAAATCTCAAAATAGTTGATCTTGAAGTGGGAAAACCAGAACGAGGGCAAGTTCGAATCCGTCACGAGGCTATCGGTCTAAATTATATCGATGTTTATCAAAGAACTGGACTTTACCCATTAAAATATCCGCACGCACTAGGTATGGAAGCCGCAGGTATCGTGGAGGAAATTGGCGAAGGAGTTACCCATATCTCAGTAGGCGATAAAGTGGCCTATGCATCTATGCCGCCAGGTTCTTATTGTGAAGCACGCGTGATGTCAGCGGCACAAGTTTGCTCTATTCCACAAGGCATCTCCTCCGATACTGCCGCCGCTGCAATGCTCAAAGGTATGACGGTAGAATATTTGTTTCATCGTACACTACCCTTAAATCATGGATGTAAAGTATTGTTTCATGCCGCAGCAGGTGGCGTTGGTTTAATCGCCTGTCAATGGGCAAAGGCCGAGGGCATAACACTTATCGGAACAGCGGGCGGTCCGGAAAAATGTGCTCTGGCCGTTGCTCAAGGGGCAACATATTGCATTGATTATAAGTCGGAGAACTTCGTGAAAAGAGTAAAGGAATTAACCTCTGATGAAGGCGTAGACGCCGTTATGGATGGTGTTGGAGCCGATACATTCGAAAGATCACTTGATTGTTTAAAGCCCCTTGGAATGATGATTAGTTTTGGAAACGCATCAGGTCCAGTACCACCAATAAATCTTGCATTGCTTGGACAAAAAGGATCGCTAAAGATTACAAGACCGACGTTATTCACGCATATCGCCAATCATGATATTTGCCAGAAAATGGCAGCGCACGTATTCCAAAAAATATTATCAAAAACTGTCACAATTCGTATTGATCAAAGATTTTCTCTCAATGACGTTGCAGATGCACACCGTGCTATTGAATCTCGTAAAACGACCGGGTCAACGCTACTGATTGTTTAGAACAAGAAACAAACAAACCATCCCGCCGTTTGTGCTGTAAATACCATTCAGTTTCCATTAATAACGAAATATCGCATTGGTAATCATTTTTCGCACTATGTGATATTGCTAAGCACAGATGGCCCCACTCTTTTCTTTTCTTAAGTTTTGAATTACATTAAATGCATTCCGCAATTCCAGACAGATGTCTGTAAACATAAACTCGTCAATTTTGAGCGATGAACTTGGAGATGTAACAGATGTCAAAACCACTAATGGCGAAAGCTACTGCAATTTGGTTGGTTGAAAATACAACCATAACTTTCAAACAAATCGCTGACTTCGTACACATGCATGAGTTGGAAATTCAAGGTATTGCTGATGGTGACGTAGCAACTGGCATCAAAGGATTTGATCCGATCACCAACAACCAACTAACACAAGAAGAAATTAGTGCGGCTGAAAAGGACTCGCTACATAAACTAAAGTTAAAGTTCAATCCAGCCGCAATAGGTGAGGAAAAACGGAGAGGGGCACGCTATACGCCAGTATCAAAACGACAAGACAAACCAGCAGCTATTTTATGGCTCGTTAAATTTCATCCTGAATTGACGGACAGACAAATCGCAAAGCTGGTTGGAACAACGAAGACAACTATCACAGCTATTCGTGAACGAACGCACTGGAATATTTCAAATATTCAGCCAGTTGATCCAGTAGCGTTAGGATTAACCAAACAATCTGAATTAGACTCAGCGGTACAAATAGCCGCAGAGCGAAAAGTCAAAGAAGGTGGAGTGATATCTGATGATGAACGCCGTAAGCTCGTATCGACCGAACAAAGTCTTGCAATGTCGCCTGAACCAAAGATTCCAACGGCTATAGAAGGTATAGAGAAATTTACCCTAGGAGGATCCATCAACACAGAAAATGAAGATAGATCTTCAGAGGAAGCGATTGCGGAGGCGGAAAATTTGTTCAAGAATACGGACGAGAACAAAGATACACCACCCCGATAATAACAACGCTTCATTCTTGAGGAGTTGATGTTGTCAACATTGTCAAACGAAATGAATAAATCGTAATCGAATGTAACGTGCTTTAGTTGGTGTAAGTAATGAATAACCTGATTTACAATCCAATCAAAAGAAATTGAAAACGCACAATGGCAAGAAAAGGCGAAATATTAACTTCGATACGATTAGCTAGAGAGAGATAAAACTGCTTATTTCTTTCACAAGTCACGCACGCACGCATAAATAAAAAACCATAGGTGAAACAATTTTAATCCTGCAGAAACTTTTCAAGTACTTCTTCCTCATCTGGATTAAATTGAAACGGAACACAACCGACAGCAGAAATGATTCGAACTTGCCAACCGATAATTTCAGGATGAAGAAATTTGTAAGTATTTGGTGTTTTTGTGATAATTGACACAACCTGAAATAAATTACTTTTTCATTTAAACTAAATGTCGATAATCTAGCTCTGGAGTTTCTTTATTGATACACATTGACAATGAAACAAGAATTATCACAAACATCACAAAATTATGATGCATCTAAAATTGAAGTTCTTGAAGGACTTGAACCAGTTCGCAAGCGGCCCGGAATGTATATCGGCGGAACCGACGAACGGGCCTTACATCACTTAGTTTCTGAAATTCTCGATAATGCAATGGACGAAGCTGTCGCGGGTCATGCAAACCGAATTGAAATTGAAATTGATCAAAACCACATCGTTACGATTAAAGATAACGGACGCGGCATACCCGTTGACTCACATCCAAAATTTCCAGACAAAAGTGCATTGGAAGTGATTCTCTGTACGCTACATGCAGGCGGAAAATTCTCGAGCGGTAGTTACGAAACTTCGGGCGGACTACACGGTGTTGGCATTTCGGTGGTAAACGCCCTTTCAGAACTTATGACCGTACAAGTCGCACGAGACAAAGTCCTTTATGAACAACAGTTTTCAAAGGGAATTCCTTTAGGACCGATCTCAAGAATTGGCAGTACTCGAAATCGACGAGGAACAATAGTAACCTTCCAATCAGATAGAGAAATTTTTGGACATCATCAGTTCAAGCCAGCCCGATTATTCAAGTTAGCGCGCTCTAAAGCGTTTTTGTTCTCAGGCGTTGAAATTCGCTGGAAGTCTGACTTGGACGATGGCAAAACACCGAGAACTGCCTCTTTTCATTTTCCAGGTGGTCTTTCAGATTATCTCAATGAAACATTAGCGAATGCATCAACCTATGTAGAGCAACCTTTTGCCGGAACTATTGCTTTCCAGCAGAAGTTTAAGCAACTCGGAAAAGTTGAATGGGCAATTAACTGGGCGCCATCAAGAGATGGCTTCATTCAGTCTTTTTGTAACACAATTCCAACGCCAGAAGGCGGCACTCATGTAGTCGGGTTTTGGAACGCAATTCTTAAAGGAATAAAAAGCTACGGTGAATTAGCAAATAATCGTAAAGCAGCCCAAATTACGCGCGAAGACATCCTTACAAGCGCCTGCGCCATGTTGAGTTGCTTTTTGCCAAATCCAGAATTTGTTGGTCAAACTAAAGATAGATTAGCTTCGAGCGAAGCGCAACGGTTGGTGGAAAACGCCGTCCGCGACCATTTCGACAATTGGCTCGCGACCGACACTAAAGGCGCAGGGGCAATTCTAGATTTTCTTGTTTTAAGAGCCGAGGAGCGCATTCGAAGAAAACAAGAGAAGGAAACACCACGTCATTCCGTTACCAAGAGATTAAGATTGCCGGGCAAACTCGTCGATTGCACGCAAACTACACGGGATGGTACTGAAATATTTATCGTGGAAGGCGATAGCGCAGGCGGATCAGCCAAAATGGCACGAGAGAGAAAAACGCAAGCATTACTACCATTACGCGGAAAAATACTTAATGTACTTGGCGCAGCATCAGGTAAACTGAGATCAAATACTGAAATTGCCGACTTAACTCAAGCACTTGGAGTAGGATTAGGATCAAAATTCAACATTGATAATCTTCGCTATGAAAAGGTGATCATAATGACAGATGCAGATGTCGACGGTGCGCATATTGCCTCTCTATTGATGACATTTTTTTTTATACAAATGCGGCCAATGATTGATGCAGGACATCTATACCTCGCTTGCCCGCCACTTTTTCGCCTGACACAAGGCGCAAAACGAATTTATGCTCTTGATGAACACGAGAGAGATAAAAAACTAAAAGAAGGTTTAGGTGGCAAAGGAAGCATTGATGTATCACGATTTAAGGGTCTTGGTGAAATGGACGCAAAAGATCTCAAAGAGACAACAATGAATCCCTATTCTCGGAAGTTAATTCGCGTAACAATTGACGAAGATGATCCCGGCGAAACCAGTAACCTGGTTGAAAGATTAATGGGGAAGAAACCGGAAATGCGATTCCAATATATTCAAGAAAATGCGCGGTTTACAGAGAGTCTTGATGTTTAAATTCAACATCTGGCAAAGATTTTCAAATAAAGTAATCTCAACTCCCAACCCATAATTATACAATTCACGATTTTGCTATTTTGTAAAGACTGGACGCATGCAGTAAATGATAATATATCCGGCGAGTTGTCTTTACTTTCACGAGGGTAAAGCTATCTTAAAGCAAGAAAAAAAGATTAATTTTATGGAGTGCGGCAAGTGACGCAGGCAGAAGACTTTGAAAGTAATCGCAGAGACTTTCTAAATTATGCAACCGCAGGTGCTGGATTAGTGACAACAGGAGCCGCAATTTGGCCGTTAGTTAATCAAATGAATCCATCTGCTGACGTACAGGCTTTGTCTTCAATTCGTGTTGATGTCAGCGAAGTTGAACCTGGAACTCAAATTAGTGTAAAATTTTTAGGAAAACCAGTTTTTATTCGCCGCCGCACTCAAGATGAAATCGACGCGGCGCGGAGCACAGAACTAGACGCGTTACCTGATGATGATGCACGTAATGAAAACATGGGCTCTGTTCCTGCAACGGATGAAAATCGCTCATTGGATGAAGCGGGTGAATGGTTGGTGATGGTTGGTGTATGCACACATCTAGGCTGTGTTCCTTTAGGAGATGGGGCTGGTGAATACAATGGTTGGTTTTGCCCCTGTCACGGTTCACATTATGACACTTCAGGGCGCATACGCAAAGGCCCTGCGCCTGAGAATTTGCCAATTCCGACTGCCGAATTCATTGACGAAACAACTATCAAATTGGGATAAGGAAGTACTTAAATGTCTGGAATTCCTCATGATCACTACACGCCAAATTCAAAACTGGAAAACTGGCTTCATAGCAGACTCCCTATCATCGGATTGCTTTACTCGACATTAATGATCCCAACCCCCAAAAATCTCAATTGGATGTGGATTTGGGGCGTCGTACTGATGTTCTGTCTCGTTTTGCAAATGATTACCGGAATTGTTCTAGTAATGCACTATTCACCGCATACAGACATGGCTTTCGCATCAATTGAACACATTATGCGAAATGTTAATGGCGGTCATATGCTTCGATATTTACATATGAACGGTGCTTCATTATTTTTCCTCGCAGTTTATCTTCATATTTTCCGCGGTCTTTATTATGGATCTTACAAAGCGCCTCGCGAAGTCACATGGATTATCGGGATGCTCATCTATGTAATGATGATGGGCACTGCCTTCATGGGCTATGTATTGCCATGGGGCCAAATGTCGTTTTGGGGCGCTACTGTAATCACGGGGCTTTTCGGCGCTGTTCCATTTATTGGGGATACGCTACAGACATGGATATTGGGCGGTCCAGCGGTTGATAACGCAACATTGAACCGATTTTTTTCGCTCCATTATCTTCTCCCATTTATCATATTTGGACTTGTCATCGTTCATGTTTGGGCATTTCACACGACCGGAAACAATAACCCTGCCGGCATTGAGGTACGTCGCACATCCAAAGAAGATGCAAAAAAAGATACCTTGCCCTTTTGGCCTTACTTCGTGATTAAAGATCTTTTTGCGCTTGCCGCGATATTACTTGTTTTTTGGGCAATAGTGGGGTTTATGCCCACTTATCTTGGTCACGCAGATAATTATATTGAAGCTAACCCCCTAGTTACTCCTGCACATATCGTGCCAGAATGGTATTTCTTACCATTCTATGCAATATTGAGGGCTTTTGACAGCGACGTATGGGTCGTTATTGCTGTCAACTGGCTAACAGGAGGCATTATTGATGCAAAATTTTTTGGTGTACTGGCCATGTTTGGAGCTATTGTAGTAATGGCGCTCGCACCTTGGCTTGATACATCAAGCATTCGATCCGGTCGATACCGTCCAATGTTCAAGTGGTGGTTTTGGTTGTTCATCATTAACTTTGTTGTGCTAACCTGGGTTGGGTCAAGACCTGCCGAAGGAATTTATCCTTATATTGCACTTTTGGGATCTGCATATTGGTTTATTTTCTTTCTCGTCATTTTGCCAATCCTAGGTGTGATTGAAAAACCAAATCAACTTCCAAAAACAATTCAAGAAGACTTCGACTCGCACCATATAAGTAGCTCTTCCATGGGCGATATTAGCCCAACAACACCGCCAACACCTGCTGAGTAACAAAAGGCGATCAACAATGAGTAAAAAAATTCTTTTGGGGCTAACTTTCTGTTTCGCTGTCGCCGTGAACACAGTTCACGCAGCAGATATAAAGGGTTATGTGGAAGACTACGACTTTTCTTTCGAAGGCCCATTTGGCACTTATGATCAAAATCAATTGCAACGCGGACTGCAGGTGTATACCGAGTTATGTTCTTCCTGTCATGGTTTACAATATGTGCCGATCCGCACTTTAACAGATCTGGATGGTGTAGGATTACCCGAAGATCAAGTAAGAGCATACGCCGAAGCATTCGAAATTTTCGACTCAGAACTTGATGATTATAGAGTGCTTACACCAAAGGATCACTTTCCCTCTTCTTCACTCGAAAATGCACCTGACCTTTCACTAATAGCAAAAGCACGTGTCGGCTTTCACGGTCCTTATGGGTTAGGTCTAAACCAATTATTCAAAGGCACAGGGGGAGTGGAATATATCGCATCATTGCTTACACACTATACGGGAGACGAAAAGGAAGAAGCTGGTGCCATTCTTTACGGCAATGAAACTTTTCCTTATGGTTACTTATCTATGCCCCCACCATTATGGGAAGATGCTGTTGAATACGCCGATGGAACTACGGCAACCGAAGAACAAATGGCACAAGATGTCGCAGCATTTCTGATGTGGGCAGCGGAACCTAAAATGATGGTGCGCAAACAAGCTGGCTTTACAGGGGTTATTCTTCTGACAATATTGACGGTGTTGTTGTATTTAACAAATAAACGCTTATGGGCACCCATTAAGCATAAAAAAACAACATAAATTTTACACTATATGAGGCAGTTTATATTCGAAAAGTACTTCTATCCATCTGCTTTTTTTGAGAACATTAAAACTCGGCACAATTATCTCTGCTAAGTGTGTCATTAAACTCAAAGATCGGTCATGATTATTGCGAATCTGCATGAAATTCGTTCATAAAGTGCATCAATTGTCACGAAAAAATTACGCTAGTGGAGTTCTGAACACTTTATTGAACAACATTTTCTGTAAAAATACGATATTCTCGCGAGATATCAATAGGGCACTATCGTGAATTCCGGTTCGTTGTTACTCGCTTTAACCAACCAATAAACCAACCTTTTTCTCGCTCAGCCCAATTATCACTGATATCTTCAAACAACGGCTCTAGACGTTTCCGCTTAAACCTTTGCCATCGGTTCCAAATGGTGTACAATAGCGCCGTAGTTAGTAATAATAATGTTATATTTATCCATGGAATTATCCTCACGTCTGGACTATCAACAGCACGAATATTTACGATATTTGGGTAAATTGAAATAAACTCGTTACGCCATCCATAATGTCGCAATATAACCCATTGCGGATTTTCTTTCGTTGATTTCAAGTCATTCGCAAATGCCTGCAAATTCGCACTGTTGAGTTTGAAATATGGCGGCCAACTCCAGCTTGTATCTTCATTGCGATATACCATTGGTTGATTATTTTCATAAAATGCTTCAATGAATCTTACATCTCGGTCTTTACGACTAACATCTTCACCAATATCAGGTTGCGCCCAAAAAAAAGAATTTTCACCCAAATCAACTCGGCGAATTTCAGTGTTTATGATCCGAACAATATCATGTTGCGGTAAGGTGTAATGAAAAAAACCAAAAATTAACGTTATCAAAACGATCCAGAAAATAATCTTGACATACAGCATAAAGATACTCTCATGCAAAATTCGTTAGATAAATAAATATAATAATGGCGGAAAGCGGTATAACATACACAAAAAATAATAGCTTTCGACGTATGGCACTCTTACCTTTTTCAAGCTCGCTCTGGACATATGATTCGCAATCTTCAGCTTTAACCTGTTGTTCCCACTCTGCCTCAAGTTTTTGCCGACGTAGCGAATGTATATAAAGTGAGAGACAGACATACACGACGGTTAATACGACGAGCACAATAACAATTATTCGAATGGCACCAAGAAACATATCATAAAATCTTTATTTGGTTTGCATGATTAGTTCAATTGTTACGGATTTTCATTTAGAAAAGTACCTCATTATTTTCGACAATTCCCTAATAAATTTTTTGCTCGTCGTCACCATTGATTTTGACGGCGAGCTGAACGTTTTAATTCACAAGGCATTCACATGTGCAGACAGATCAGTTGAATAAAATTCAAACCATAGGCTCTTCAAACAAAAACATGAAAGCCAATAACTTGTCAGGTAAATGAAAAAAATGCAAATAAATATAGAGTGAATTTTCACTAATAATTGGATAAAGCACAATGGCAAATAAAGCAATGAATTTAAGATCGAAATTAAAAGACCCAAACTTACTCGAATGTAGAGCCTATGTTGGTGGTCAATGGCTTAATGGCGATCGAGGTACTTTTCCTGTTACTAATCCAGTGAACAACAAAAAAATTGCTGACGTTTCCGATCTCTCACGTGAACAAATTGCCCAAGTAATTTCACAAGCCGAATTAGCACAAAAAGACTGGGCTATCCTAACGGGGAAAGAACGTGCAGCAATTTTACGGAACTGGTTTAATCTGATGATTGAGAATGCCGATGATCTCGCAATGATCCTAACCATAGAACAAGGTAAACCTTTAGCCGAAGCTAAAGCAGAAATCCATTATGGCGCATCATTTATTGAGTTTTATAGTGAAGAGGCAAAACGCATATATGGCGAGATTATTCCAGGACATCAACAAGATAAACGTATCTCCGTTATTAAACAACCTATCGGTGTGGTAGCAACGATCACGCCGTGGAATTTTCCCAACGCAATGATCACACGAAAAATAGGACCTGCACTTGCTGCTGGTTGCACAATTGTTGCACGCCCTGCGTCGGAAACACCCTTAAGTGCCATTGCATTAGGTGTATTAGCGGAACGTGCCGAAATTCCTAAAGGGGTCATGAATATCGTGACATCTTCTCGCTCTTCAGAAGTAGGAGAGGAATTTTGCACACATCCTGCGGTTCGAAAATTATCATTCACGGGATCGACTGAAGTCGGTCGTTTACTTTTACGGCAGGCCGCGGATAAAGTCTTGAAATGCTCAATGGAATTGGGTGGTAATGCTCCATTTATTGTATTTGCAGATGCTGACATTGATGCCGCTGTTGAAGGTGCCATGATATGCAAGTTCCGTAACAATGGTCAGACATGTGTTTGCGCGAACAGATTATATATTCATGAAAGTGTCTATGATACCTTTGCAGAGAAATTAACGCTAGCGGTAAACAATCTAAAAGTTGGCGATGGACTTGCACCGGAAACAACGATCGGTCCGATGATTCATGCTTCCGCCATTCACAAAGTCTTGGAACATTTAGAAGATGCAACAATACAAGGCGGCAAAATAATGACTGGCGGTGCGCCTCACGAACTAGGTGGAAATTTCTTTCAACCAACCGTGCTAACGGAGATTACACAAAACATGAAAGTGGCACACGAAGAAACTTTTGGACCACTCGCTCCATTATTTAAGTTCAAAGACGAAAATGAAGTCATCAAAAGGGCAAATAGTACAATTTTCGGCTTGGCCGCTTATTTTTATGCCAGAGATGTATCATTGATTCAAAGAGTAACTGAAGCCCTCGAATATGGTATCGTTGGTGTCAACACTGGAATTATATCAACGGAAGTGGCTCCATTTGGTGGCATTAAACAATCAGGGCTGGGCCGTGAAGGCAGCCACCATGGAATAGATGACTATCTTGAAATGAAATATATTTGCTTATCAGTTTAAACTGCTCTTCTTGACAGAAACCGTCATGACTGACATTAATTAAACATCTCACCCGATTATGAAAAAATTCACAACAAAATACACCGAAATTAAGCTATTCTAACATATACGTTTCTTTAGTATTTCACGGAACTAAATCGGCGAACATGATAAGCATAAACCACTATAATTTACATGCATGAGAGATAAAAGATACAGACTAAATGTCTTCTACTTGAGAACATCTAACGTGAAAGTGATAACTTCGTTTCGTTAATATTGGTTAGAGAATCTAAACGATCCGAAACTGTGTGTTTCGGATCGTTTTTGCTGAAAGACTTCAGTTTACGTCACTCTCAATTGCTTTGTTAGATTTACTTGAAATCTGGATTTTTCGTGGTTTAAGAGCGTCAGGCACCTCACGTTTAAGGAAAATGTGAAGCATGCCATCTATGTGATCAGCACCAGAAACACGAACATGGTCTGCAAGCTGAAATTTTCTTTCAAATGCACGCGTTGCAATTCCGCGATGTAGATACACACGATCATCATCTTCAGTTTTATTTCCAGACACGATTAGATGATTTTCGCGAACTTCAATCTCCAGATTTTCTTCGGAGAAACCAGCAACTGCAATTGAAATTTGATAAGTGTCGTCCGCAGTTTTTTCAATATTATAGGGCGGATAACTTGATTGGCTGACATCGTTTGACAAAACCCGATCCATCATATCGGCAATTTGGTCGAAGCCGATCGAAGCTCGGTAAAGTGGTGAAAAATCAAGTGTACGCATTGTCTATATCCTCATTTTGAGCAATTTTGACTATGATGATCTTCCCGAAAGGACAGACCACAGGGTTATTGTAGAACCTGAAAAGCATTCTACAACATTTTATTTGGTAATCGTTTTTGTTAAATTCAACCCCAACTCCAATTTTTTTTAAAAAGATCAATCACCCGCGGTAACGCACTTTTAAATATTTCTCATCATCAACGGCTATTGATCAACCTGCCACCTGCCAAGCCAACAAGATCAAACTAAAATCCCATAATTCTCGTCTTCATTAATAATCACCTATTTTTTATTTGGGCTTGACAAATTTACACAAACAACGGCGAGGGAACGTCACGTTTTTATTGTCTTCAATTATTTTGCTTACGAAATAGGTAGTTCGAACATCATTCGTTGTGGGCTACACTGTCACTTAATTTAATCACGCTTGCACAGTATGATTATAAATAGTTATTGAAATTGACATAAGCCAGTTTATATGATTTGCGGTGATCATTAATGAAGATTACTTATGTTTACAGTCATGAATAACCAACGGAAAATGTAGTTGACGGAGTGGCAGGCGAATTCCTACTTACTCTTACAAAACTCAGTGGTTTTAAAAAGCAGTAACGATAATATTGCATTGTCTTTGCCGTAAAAATTGATTTCCCAATTTAAAGAGTCACAAATGAAAATACTTGTACCGGTAAAACGTGTAATTGATTATAATGTTAAAGTTCGTGTTCGGGCAGACGGTTCGGGTGTTGACCTATCTAACATAAAGATGTCAATGAACCCTTTTGATGAAATTGCCGTTGAAGAAGCAATCCGGTTGAAAGAAGCGAGCATAGCCAGTGAAGTTGTTGCTGTGTCAATAGGAGTATCGCAAGCACAAGAAACATTGCGCACCGCGCTCGCATTAGGGGCGGACCGCGCGATTCTCGTTAATGCTTCTGATGATGTTCATCACGATGTTGAACCACTCGCCGTCGCAAAAATCCTAAAAGCTATCATTGATGATGAAAAGCCAAACATGGTTATTGCAGGGAAACAAGCAATTGATAATGATATGAATGCAACTGGTCAAATGCTGTCAGCATTGCTTGGTTGGTCTCAGGCAACATTTGCTTCCGAATTAAAAGTTGATGGTGACTATGCGTTGGTTACACGTGAAGTTGATGGCGGTTTACAAACACTGTGCGTAAATTTACCTTGTGTCATCACCGCCGACTTACGCCTTAACGAACCACGTTACGCATCTCTTCCAAATATCATTAAGGCAAAGAAAAAACCACTAGAAAAGCGCTCAGCATCTGAAATGGGTATAGATATCACCCCTCGCCTTAACATAGTGTCAACGAAGGAGCCAGTAACACGTAAAGCCGGAATAACGGTCAACTCTGTTGACGAGTTGGTTAATAAACTCAAAGAGGCAGGAGCGCTCTGATGGCTGTTTTATTACTTGCAGAAATTAATGAAGGCGAATTGAATCTAGACGCCACAGCAAAAACAGTTAGTGCGGCAGCTGATTTGGGCGAGATCACAGTATTGGCAGTCGGAGCTAACTGTAATGAAGCCGCAAATCAAGCAGCCAAAATCAATGGCGTCTTAAAGGTGCTTTGTGCCGAGAGTGATATTTATCGTAAATGTTTGGCTGAACCTACCGCCATACTTATTGCATCAATCGCCGATCACTATGAGCATATTATTGCACCTGCAACAACTAACTCAAAAAATATTATGCCCCGCGTTGCCGCATTACTAGATGTTATGATTATTTCCGATGTATCTACTGTTATTGATCCAGTAACTTTTGAACGTTCAATTTATGCTGGAAATGCTGTCCAAACTATTCAATCCAAAGACGATAAGAAAATCATTACCTTTCGAACCTCATCATTTAATGCCGCAGACTTAGGTGGAAATGGAGCAATTGAGATTTTGTCAACCGCCGAAAATCCCTGTCTTTCTGAATGGGTAGAGGACAAGGTGGCTTCAAGTGATCGCCCAGAATTAACCTCTGCTGGTATTGTCGTTTCTGGTGGGCGAGGCGTTGGTTCGGAAGATGATTTCAAGTTGATTGAGAGCCTTGCCGACAAATTAGGCGCAGCCGTTGGAGCTTCCCGAGCAGCAGTCGATTCAGGTTATGCACCAAATGATTGGCAAGTAGGGCAAACCGGAAAAGTTGTTGCTCCTGAACTCTACATCGCAGTTGGTATATCAGGTGCGATCCAGCACTTGGCAGGCATGAAAGATAGCAAGGTAATTGTTGCCATCAACAAAGATGAAGAAGCACCTATCTTCCAAGTGGCTGACTATGGACTCGTTGCTGATCTGTTCGAAGCGGTGCCAAAATTGATTGAAAAAATCGAATAATTAACTTAAATTATCTGACTTTTCACATAATTCTAGAATAAAGGGTATTTGAGATTTCTGTCTAAGTTCGAAAAAAGCAAATGTTGAGCCGTTATCTTTTGTTCACCACTAACTAGCCATCAATGTAAAATACACCAGCGTCTCATATATCTGTCTGCTACTGCTTAATAGCTATTCGACTAATTAGTGTCTGTTAAAAACTCCATTTTTTCTCAAATTTCAAGAGTTTGCTATGCAAAAAAGTATATTTTTCAATATGTTGACTTAACTGAAATATGCCGGTGCCTTTTCTTCAATTTGGCGAAGATTAGCTGATTCGATGGAAATTTTATAAAATATTAAGAAATTGTAATAAATATCAGAAATCTTCGCCAGAACAAACGCATCAGAAAAGTACGTGTTTTCAAAATTTTACCAGCGAATTTACGGTTTTTTAACAGATACTAATTAGTGAATAATTGAATTAAAGGGTTCCGAAACACATGAATATTCAGATGATTGGTGTCATTGGTGCAGGCCAAATGGGCAATGGTATTGCCCACGTTATGGCGCTTGCAGGTTACGATGTATTAATGGTGGACATTAATCAGGAGGCTTTGGATAAAGCACTTATCATCATTGAAAAAAATCTTGTTAGGCAAGTTAGCCGCGGCAAAATCACTGAAATTGAAATGAAGGAAACATTATCGCGCATCAACACGACTCTTCAACTACCTGAGATTGGGCAAACTGATCTTGTTATTGAGGCAGCAACCGAAAGAGAGAGTGTTAAACAAGCAATTTTTGAAGATTTAGTTCCACACTTAAAACCTGATACAATTCTCACCTCAAATACATCTTCAATCTCAATTACTCGTCTAGGTAGCCGAACTGACCGACCAGAGAAATTCATGGGATTTCACTTCATGAACCCAGTTCCCGTCATGCAACTTGTCGAATTGATACGAGGAATTGCAACCGAAGATGTGACATTTAAAGCTTGTAAATCTGTCGTTGACAAACTTGGTAAGACTGCCGCAAGCGCCGAAGATTTTCCAGCCTTCATCGTCAATAGAATTTTGATGCCGATGATTAATGAAGCAGTTTATACACTCTACGAAGGCGTTGGTTCTGTTAAGTCGATTGATCAATCAATGCGACTCGGTGCCAATCACCCAATGGGACCTTTGGAATTAGCCGACTTTATCGGACTTGATACCTGTCTTGCGATCATGAATGTCTTACATGATGGTTTAGCTGATACAAAATACAGACCGTGCCCGCTTTTAACAAAATATGTCGAAGCTGGATGGCTGGGACGAAAGACAGAACGGGGATTTTATGACTATCGTAGCAATCCACCTGTACCAACGCGTTAATTTAATCGGACACACACTAATAAGTGTTGTGTAAAATGCGAGCTCATTTCTCAATCTACAAGATGGCTTTATTACTTTCTTACCTTCATGTTGTTACTGCATTACCAAGACTCAAAGTATGTTCACGTAGCCAAGCCATAAAACCACGCGGGTCAGATTTTAATGACTTCATTTGATTTTCTGTAAGTGGACGCCCGACGATAGGTGCCTGTGGTTTATGGCAAGATCGAACAATTTCATGTAACAGTAATCCTTGTCGAATAGTTGATGACACTTTGTTTGCGATTTGATAAATCCGAGAATTTGACCCTGGAAAAAATATTGGCACCACCCGTGCATTAGACAGACGAATTAGCTTTGCAGTAAAGACGCTCCACTCGCGTTCAATAACTGGACCGAACCAACTGTCAGAAGACATCACAACGCCAGCAGGAAACAATCCGACAACACCACCTTCATTCAAATGGTTCATTGCCTTTGCTCTCATTTTGACCATTTTTTCTTGAGCATCGGGAGCATGTTGAAATGGCACTGAAATCATAAATGATGTGGCGGCTTCATCGATTCCTGTTAATACTGATCGGGTCAGTATGCGGTAATCACTCCTCACTCGCCCGATTAAGTCAGCAAAAATCATACCATCTACCAATCCATGTGGGTGATTTGCCACGATAACAACTGGACCATGACTCGGAATATTGTTAATCTGCTCCTGTGGTGTAAGTAAGTCAATCCCCATCGTATCAAGCGCACCACGCCAGAATCTCTGGCCGCGATAGTTTAAGTTTTTTCTCTCGAACTCATTGACCAAGCGTAAAATAGTTAACTTACCCGTAAGCCACTCAATTAACCTAATAATATAATGCGCCAATACATTATTAAACGAATTAGCATATGTTAGAGCGCGGCGATCATAGATCTGACCAGTCGTATTTTGGGTGGAAATATTGTCAATGTTGCTGATACTCTGTTCGTTATTTGAAACTGGATTTACCATACACTTTCTTTTTTTATTCATGACTATCTATTTAAGATCCTTCACCAAATTTACTGTTCAATAAATTCTCAATTGCTTTAGCCAATTCTTCAGCGTCCGAACCTTCAATAACAACATTAAGTGACGTGCCTTTTGATGCTGCAAGCATAAGAAGTCCCATAATACTATCTCCAGGAACGGATAAACCATCGTTAGATACTTCTACCGTCGCATTAAATCGTTCAACAACTTCCACAAACATAGCGGATGCCCGAGCGTGAAGTCCTTTTTCGTTTTGGATTTCAAATACCCGCTTAACTGACTTTATTTTTTCTTCTTGAAATTCCACAACGTATTTTAACTCAGTTCAAAATTCTGGCAGTAAATATGTTTTCTTCCCGTTGCCAGTGAAACTTTAACAGCTTCCGGTACAGCTTTATGGCGACTTTTTGCGAGTTTAATTAGCATAGGCAAATTAGCTCCTGAAATCATATAACGATTCTTTAGAAAGCAGGCTGATTGCGACAAATTTGAAGGCGACCCACCAAACAGATCCGTAACCAAAACAACGCCGTCACCTGTATCCACAGCATCAGCTGCAGCGCATATTTCTGTTTCTTTCAAAATCCGATCATGGTTATCTTCAATAGCAATTGCTTTAATCCCAGATTGAACACCTACAACATGTTCAACTGCCCTAAGATACTCTGAGGCTAATCCTCCATGCGCAACGATTACAATTCCGATCAAATTAGCCCTCACCGCTTTCAAAAGATTTACGGTAACTACTAGTGCAGTTTCTAAAAATATCAGTTTCAGCTTGGATAGACGCAATTGCGTAAAGATAATTTCTCAACTTAAATGCTGTACGCTTATTCGTCAAACTACAAAAACAAACTGATGTTAGAATCGTCATTATTAACTTTCATCACGCACGCTTTTTGCAAATTAAAATTAATGTTTAGTGAATTCACTTGTTCATTTTTTGATGCTTTCCAATTTAATTAAAAGGCGAAGTAAATCAGAAACTGCTGTCAAATAGTGCTGTCAAGTGGATTGGCTCGTATTTAGCAGGAAAATCATGAATTGATTTCAGTATTTATATGAGTCAATCATACTCGCGACATCAATATTACCAAAAGATATATTCTAATTTATTTTTCAGCAAGGTAGAAAAAAGCTCTGCTGATAAAATGGTTTTTTGAAGTTTAATCAAATCTATCTGTAACAGAGGACAGAATTAGTATTTTTCTAATGCAAGCCCTTCTTTTAGATATTGCAAAATTGCAGCAGGAAAATATGGCACTTTTACGTCAAAAAGAACGGGTAGACTAATGCCCAGAATCGTTTGATAATGGATAGGTGGCAACCGCTCATCCTCAACGCGTCCGAGGTTAACTATGAGTGAAACTTGTGCCGCGCCGAAATTTTCTGCCCTTAACAATCCAACGCCGCGCGCTTCAATAATGCCGCAAATTTCCAAAGGCGCTTTGGCAATCAAACTCGATGATTCACACGACAAAACCGTTCGATCATCGGAAACCAGCACAGCACCCCTTGCTATTAACTCTAAAGCCAAAGATGACTTTCCACTGTTCGAAGGACCAACAATTAATGCGGCACGGTTATAAGCGGCAACGCAACTTGCATGAAATATTTCTTTCATAACCTTACCCATCAGGTTAAATTATCAACGATCATTTACCATCCTAAAGACGAGTCTTCGCTCTTCTTAATTTGCAACAGGGAGTCACCCGCCTTACGTAAACCTCCGTACAAAAGTATAGGGATTTTAAACATTACTAACCTTCATACTGATATTTATTGGCTCTAACTGATAATTAACCTTATGTATGGTATTTAGATCATCGGATATGTCAGCTCCAAAAGTATCGAGAATCCTTCTGCATTAACGTTAAATTAATCACTTAAATTGTGAATTTACTGAAGGGATTGGTGTTGTTCTTAGGCCAGATGATCATGTAAAATCGTATCATAAATTGCTGCATGTTTTTTTCTTGAGATATTTTTTTGCACCTTAACCATTACAATTCTTGATAAAAGAGGAGTAAAAATCAACTTCTTTAGTAACTTAAAGAGAAGTAAAATTTGCACGAATCTTATTTGACAGTATTTCTTCGTTAAATGGATTATTTGATACGATGATAACGCTAACAACGGCCTCGCCAAAATCTGGATGCGGGAGACTCAATTACTGATGATTTGGCTATATCATCAACACTATACAGTAATAATTCAATTTCTTTAGGATGGATATTATATCCACCTGAAATAATGAGATATTTAGAGCGCCCGACAATGTGAAGATAATCTTCTTCGTTAATAAAACCCGAGTCTCCGGTGACAAAAAATCGTTGCTACGAAAGTTTTACTCTGTCTTTTCCGGCATTTACTAGTATACTAACTTTATTGTACTGATGGGTAGAGGGATTTGAGTTTGATGCGGGCACCGTCAGTTGTGAACCGCCAGTTGACGGAGTGTTGGGCGGCGTTGCGATGATCCTGCCAGGCACGTACTTCCCGAACCATCGTCGCCCGGTCAGGAATGCGTCGTGCAAGGCATTGCCGCGTGAGCACATTGATCTCAATT
>JAPORV010000507.1 GCA_026710055.1 Aestuariivita sp. | reverse complement strand
TATGTTGTGGTTCCTTTTTTCATAGATGAAGAGATGCGACATGTTCCTTCTGCTTTTCAAAAAAATGCTCGAAAGCGGGAAAAACTTGCTTAAATGTAGACTTTGGCAAGTACCTCTAGGGTTAATTATTTATGGGGAATGGAGAAGTGATTTTTTCGAAGTTATTGGCATTTTAGGAAGTTGCTTTTTGATCCGCCAAACCTCCGGTTGCTTCTGCGCATGCCGAAGTGTTGCAGTTGCCGCTGGCAGAAAATGGTTTGGGTTTTGTTCAACACAAACTATGTGTCTATGTATAAGAGTATTTTCAATCCGCACCAAATTATTAGGTATTGAGATAGCAACTACTCAATGTTTTCACATGCCAATAGATTAGAGTTTTTCTGATGTTTCTCAAACAGGCTGGAAATAGAAATTTAGAAAGATTTTTAGATGATTTTTTAACTTTTCAGAAAGTTAAATTTGCTTTTACAGAATCTCAAGCGTCTTTTGATAAGTATAGCTATTTTGATTATAGGTTTTAATATTGCGAACGCGGAAAAAAGCATCATTTTGGTATTTTCAAAGGGCTTTTGCTTTTTCCATATTACTGTTTGAATGGCCGCAATCCCCTTTTTAAATTACGATTTATGGTTAAGCAAAGAACTATTTTGGGCGTGATTGGTGATTTTGGAAACATCTGGTGTATCGGATTTAGCGTATTTTATCTGTGTTATTAATGGTTAATTGGACGAAAAATTGTTTTCGCATTATTTTTTGGCGTTGAGTATTTAGTCATTGTAAATTAAGGCTCAATTTTTAAAATTTGAACCACCTTATCAGATCCAGAGATAGTACTTTTAGAAGTAATAAATGTTACGAGGTCAACTATGGAGAAATTCGGAAAAAGCCAGTCTGTGAAGCGAATTGAAGATTATCGATTTTTGACAGGACGAGGGAATTATGTGGATCATACTGCGCCCCAACATGCTTTATATGCGTACTTTCTTCGAAGTCAGGTTGCGCATGGTAATATTCTTGAACTGAATTTAGATGACGCACGGCAAGCTGATGGGGTGCACTTGGCAGTTTCGGTAGCTGATCTTGAATCTGCAGGTATGAATATTTCCATTGATGCCACTGTGGTGAAAAATCGCGACGGAACCCCTGGCGCCTCGCCTATGCGACCAGTGCTTGCTAAAGAGCGTGTGCGTTATGTTGGCGAACCGATTGCAATGATTGTTGCTGAAACACTTGATCAAGCACGGGATGCAGCTGAATTAGCTGTATGGGACATTGATGAGCGACCTGCCAAAATAGATGTTGAGCCCGGTGGTGAGGTCATTTTCCCAGCCACTCCCGACAATTGCGCCTTTAATTGGGTTCTAGGTAACGAAGAAGCAGTTGAATCAGTATTTCAGGCTGCACATAAAACAGTTTCATTGAAAGTAAAAAATAATCGAATTGTCGTAAATTCAATGGAGCCAAGAGGATGCTGGGCGAATATGGAGGGAGAACGTCTGCATTTATGTTTTTCGGGCCAAGGTGTTTGGGACATGAAAGACAGCTTATCGAAGGCATTTTGCATAGATGCTGATATGGTACGGGTAACAACACCTGATGTTGGCGGTGGCTTTGGAATGAAAGCAATGGCTTATTCAGAGTATTTTTGTGTTGCCTATGCGGCAACAAAACTAAAAAACCCTGTGCGTTGGATGTGTGAACGCTCGGAGGCGATGTTGAGTGATAATGGCGGTCGAGATCTTGTTTCATTGGCGGAATTAGCGTTTGATGAGACTAATAAGATAACAGGATATCGAGTAAAAACGCGCTGCAACTTGGGTGCATATAATTCGCAATTTGGTCAGCCTATTCAGACCCAATTATTTAGCCGTGTCCTTATGGGGGTTTATGATGTTCAAACCACTTTGCTAGATGTGGAGGGTTATTATACAAACACTGTTCAAGTTGACGCATATCGTGGTGCTGGACGACCAGAGGCCATTTATGTCTTGGAACGAGCGATAGATTTTGCCGCAAAGGAATTAGGTGTTGATCCATGGGACTTGAGACGTAGGAATTTCATTAAGCCCGCAAAGTTTCCATATAAGTCGGCAACGGGAGAAATTTATGACGTCGGAGATTTTGATAGAGTCTTAAATCGGGTGACGGAAGTTGCGGACGCTTCTGGATTTGCCAGAAGAAAATCACGAGATTTAGCGAATGGTTTTTTAAGGGGTCAGGGTCTTTGTTATTATATTGAAAGTATTCTCGGCGATCCGTCAGAAAATGCCAAAGTTGTCTTTAGTGAAGATGGAACGCTCGCGGTATATGTTGGTACGCAGTCTAACGGGCAGGGGCATGAGACAGTATTCTCGCAATTTTTATCAGACCAAACGGGTATACCAGTAAATAAAATAAAAATAATCCAAGGTGATAGCGATCAAATTGAGCGCGGAGGTGGCACTGGTGGTTCACGTTCTGTCACTGTTCAAAATAATGCTCTACTGGCGACTGTCGAGAAGATGGTTACCGTATTTAAATCATTTCTCGCAGAAAAAATGGGTGTCAGCGAAGACGATGTTATTTTTGATGATGAGACTTTTCGAGCGGCAAGTTCAAATTTAACGCCAAATTTTCTCGAAGCTGCGGAAATGGCACGTGCAGATGGCCGTACAGACTTGTTAAGTTTTCAGGCCCGCGCAAAATTAGAAGGCCGTAGCTTTCCGAACGGTGCACATGTTGCTGAGGTTGTCATTGATCCTGAAACCGGGTGCGTTATGGTTGATTGTTACACAGTTGTTGATGACTTTGGGAATCTGATCAATCCGTTACTTGTAGAAGGGCAAGTGCATGGTGGCGTGGTTCAAGGAATTGGTCAAGCACTTACTGAACATGTGGTTTATGACCAAGACGGGCAGTTATTGTCAGCTTCATTAATGGATTATGCTCTGCCGCGAGCTGATCATTTACCAATGATTAAGTTTTTTTCAGAGCCAGTCCCATCGACCGCTAATGTGATGGGAATGAAAGGGTGTGGCGAAGCCGGTACGGTTGGTGCGCTTGCAGCGGTTGCGAACGCTGTTCAAGATGCACTCTGGGATCAAGGCGTTCGACAATCGGATATGCCATTCACACCACAACGAATTTGGGAATACTTAAATGCCAGAAATTGAAAATTAATGTTGAAGAGGAATTAAATGCCAGTTATTCATTTAAAGCTGGGTCCGGTGTTATAATAATGCAAGTTGTCGTGCCAGTTGCATATAATTTATCGCTTGAAACACCGCGAATTTCACCATGAGCAACTCCTGTGGATCGACCCACATGATCAGTAACACCGATGCATTCGACGCGTGAATTTAATGGTACTGGCTTGACAATCGAGACTTTATACTCGAGTGTTGTGTAGAAAGATCCTTGAGGTACTTTGGTCATTACTGCGCAAGCCATGGCAGAATCCAAGAGTGCTCCGTACCATCCACCGTGAACCGTACCCATTGGGTTTGTTGTATTAAATTCAGGTGCGCCGCAAAATGTGACTTTGCCAAGTTCGACGGTTTTCAATGTGAAACCCATTGTTTCTGCAATAGATGGGCCTGCTATTTTCTTTTCAAGCATGCCAACCATGAAATCGTAGCCTGACATTTTAAGGAGTTTTGCTCTCGATAGAATATCGGACGGTGTTTTGGCAGGTCGCATGTGTAGCTCTGATTTCAGAAAGAATTCGTCACTAACATTGTCGCAGGAAATAGCAATAGCTATGCGACATTCTGGAGTTGAATTTTTGGTATTATACCAATCGCATGACAAACATCGCGTGTAAGCTCAGGACGATTGAGTGTATAGAAATGAAGCGCATTTACGTCGCCTTCAATGAGTTCACTACATAGTTCGGTGCAAACAGCTGTTGCCAATAATTCCATTCGTCCGTCTCGAGCAGCTTTTTCATAGGCAGTTGTTAACCAATCAGGAATTCGTGTTCCACAACGCTTGGCAAATTTTAGTGCGCCTTCCCAGTTTTCAATTGGCAAAATGCCAGGAACGATTGGTTGTTCCAAACCAGCTTTGATGCAGGCATCACGAAAACGAAAGTATGTTTCGCTCTCAAAGAAAAATTGGGTTATGGCTTCTGTCGCTCCGGCATCAAATTTGCGTTTTAGCCATTCGATATTTGAATTTTGATCAATTGCTTCTGGATGGATATCGGGATATGCACCAACTCGAATGACAAATTTATTGAGTGATGAAAGGGCTGAGACCAATTCACAGGAATTTTCAAATCCATTGGGATGAGGTGTGAATTTAGTACTGCTCTTAGGTGGGTCACCTCTTAATGCGACGATATCCGATACGCCGGATTTTGCAAATTCGTTTGCAATCCTTAGCGTTTCTTCCCGAGTGGCATTGACACAGGTTAGATGTGCAGCAACGCGCAAACCAGAAAATTGATGTAATGTTGTGACAGCTTCTCTTGTTAAATTGCGCGTTGTGCCGCCGGCACCATATGTTACTGAAATAAATCGAGGATTTAATGGGGCTAAAGATTGCACCGTATCCCAAAGTCTGAAGGATGCCTCCAGAGATTGAGGTGGAAAGAATTCAAATGAAATGGCTGGGGTAGTCACGAAAGAAATTCCTTATTCTTTTGAATTTTTCTTGTATCATGAACAAAACCGTGAAACAATTTCATAATTTTCATCAAGAATATGAAGTGAATGATAGTTTGCATTTTGAATTACGTCATTTAAGAACTTTGAAAGCGATACATGATACAGGTGGCCTGGCACGCGCCGCTGATCATTTAAACATTACGCAGAGTGCTTTATCTCATCATATTAGAGGGCTTGAAGACCAAATTGGGATGGATTTATTCATCCGACGATCGAAGCCGATGAAATTGTCACCAGCGGGTTTAAGATTCTTGCGGGCGGCAGAGGAAATTTTGCCACGAGTAAAAGCTTTACAGGATGAGTTCACTGATCTTCGTTCAGGTCGTGCAGGACGCCTTCATATTGCCATCGAGTGTCATGCTTGCTTTGAGTGGCTTTTCCCGATGCTAAAAGAGTTTCGAAAGAGTTGGCCTGATATTGATGTTGATATCAGGCCAGGATTGGCATTTAATGCGTTACCCGCTTTGCAAAAAGAAGAAGTAGACTTGGTGGTGTCATCAGACCCAGAGGATATTTCCGATGTTGTCTTTGAAAAGTTGTTTGATTATTCTCCGGTTTTTGTTGCTTCTGCGCAACATCCTTTTGCAAGCAAGGCATTTGTGACTGCAGCTGATTTTCGAGATCAGACATTGATTACATATCCGGTTGAACATTCTCGATTAGATGTGTTCAGTCAGTTATTGAATACGGCAAATATTGAACCGTTGGCCATTCGACAGGTTGAATTGACGGCGGTTATTTTGTTTCTTGTTGCGTCCAATCGTGGTGTATCGGTTTTACCGGATTGGGTAGTTCGTGAAATCAGGTATAATCCTGATTATGTTATAAAGCCTCTCACATCTGATGGGATCATACGTACATTGTATGCAGCTGTTCGAGACGTTGAGATCGGAAGGCCTTATATTCAGAAATTAATAGAGCTTGCACGGACGAAGGAGTTTGTCAGCGGCAAAGTTTGACAGCCAATTTGTGCAGTGCAAGTTCAGAATAAAGCTCTTTTACGTCATTAGATAAACTATTTCGTTAGATTTGAAAAAATGCGAATTAAATTTGATTTTGGATATTTTGACTTTGGAACTAAAATCAACATGGTGTAAACGAATATTTGATAGCATCAATCACTGGTGTTCCGTTAACAAATCAGTAAAGTAACTACTCGCTCCCTTCTTTAGAAAGATTAATGGGTTTCTTTACAAATGTGGGTTGATCGGTGCCATAAGTTGTTAACTGAGATTGAGAGCATCATGGCATGATATTAGTATCCAGAGTAGTAGAAAAATTGGCGGTTGAAGAAGTGATTACAGGTCTTGATTTCAACCCGGTGTCATTGCAACTGGCCGCTGCGCAGTTAACGGCTGGAAACAGTAACGTAGCTTATCGAAACATTGGTCTCCACCGTATGCCTTACGGGCCAGAAGGACGCCAAACACGAGTTGGAACACCAGAACTACTCGGACAAATTCGTATTCTTCCACCGGCATTGGATATTGACGAAATCCTAGAGTCTGAGAAAGTGCGAATGGGCGACGATGATCGTGATGATCCGCTGCTGGATGATGCAGTTGACGCCGTTCGGAATGTTCGTATTGTCATCATGAACCCCCTTTTCTCCAATCGCAGTGACATGAAAGAGAAATTCCCCAAGCAAGTTCAGAAATGGATGCGCGAACGGATCGATCGATATGAGAGCAAGCTCGTTAAGGCAGATCCAGAAATGGATGGCTTTGTTGATAAGAATTCAATTAGGCCGTTGTTCGTCGCACTGGCCGACCGATGCCTTGACGTCCCCTTCGGGCCATCGCGAGCGAGTTATTCTTGCGCAACGCTTTCATATTCATACGCTGCTCACGTGTTATCACCCAAGGTATATCAATCTTAGTCAGAATACTAGCATCAATGAAAGCACGATCATTGCCCAACGGTGGAATGGAGACCGTCCGCCGACGCGCATAATCAATCTTGATCGGCTTCCACGTGATGATAATAATGTTGCTGATCTGTATCGACATCTTAGTGAAGGAATCGTTGGACCTCTACCTGATGGCTGGGGTGAGGTTTCCAAATGGCCGGTAGATCGGATTACGACGGGCGATTGGTCAGCTGTGGTGTTCCGCTCGCCCCTGCTAGCAGAGGCCGCGTATAAGATCGTAATTGATAAACGTTGTCCAACCTTGAAAGCGCTTGGAATGACCCCTGCAGAATCTGGCCGGTTGCTGCGGGGGTCATTCCAAGCGTCGTCTCCAGAAACTCTTGGGAGTTTTCCTATTTTGAAGTCCAAGGGTGCTGAAGGTCAAACACGAATCGCGGCGCAACCTGATGAACACTGGAGTCCGAAAGAGCCAGTGATGCTCGATAATGATCTCTATGGACAGCAGATTAATTCCAAAACCGAAAAGCTTCTACAAAAGGCCGGGTATCTTCTTATCACCGCTGGCCAAGACAATAGCACGGCGCGCCTTACCGCGGTTGCGTCGGATCACACGTATGTAGGAAATGGCTGGATGCCTGTTTCGGGGTTGACGTCGCCTCAGGCCAAGGCACCTGCGGTGTGTCTTAATTCGACACTCGGGCGGTTGCAACTGATGCGGAATCCAGGCCGGAAATTGGCATTTCCAACTTACAGTGTCAAGAAAGCGGAGCTTATCCGAATCCCGGATCTGACCGAGAACAAAGTGTGCGTGAGTTTGTCGGCATGCTGGGAGGCAACTGCAGAGATGGATGTGCCACAATTTCGTGATGGGGAATGTGCTGTTCGTCGCCTTTGGGATGAAGCAGTGGCGGACGTGTTGGATTGGGATGCCAATTGGTTGGCGGAATTACGTCAGCTATTACATGATGAACCACATGTGCGCAGTTTGGGGTATGGCGAATTTGGTGAGGAGTGCGCGCTCGATACATAAAAATTGATCAATATATTTAGAGTATGAAATGTTGCATAATGCCTTTTTCGAATACGATATTCTCTTTTAATTGCTATGGCCAATTAAATGGCTGACTTGTTCTTCAAGTTCATCCAACCCGGCATTCTCACCGATCTTTTCAACCACAATATAGTCTTCGGGTTTTGGAGTGTAGCCTCCCATTTTCTCTATTTCCCGCCATAGTGCTTCAGCCGTCGCAAAGTCACGGTTCGCCAATGCAATGATAGCAAGAATAACGATGCCTGACGGTGAACGATGCAAAAAGCAAGCCTGATCCGCTAGAGTTTCGGCCTCACTTCGCTTCCCTTGTTTTAACGCAGCTAGAGCACGACTCCGAAAATGTGCGGCCGCTTTTTCAACTTCAAGAATTTGACGCAAGTCCGTATTGCAGCGACTACAGATAGGAAATGTAGGATTTTTCTTTCCGCAGGTAGGGCACCGATCCATCATTCGACCTATCGAAGGTAAAACATTATTTCTTCAAGATTACCTTGTAACCTCTCAGCATCTTTAAGATTGTTGTGCTTTATTGCTTCCTTTAAATCTTTCATCAGTTTGGAAATCTCTTCCAGCTCATCTTCCGGTGCTGTCTTTAGTATCTCTTCGGCTTCACGCAAGACCTGACGAATAGACTCAAGCTTGTTCGGTTCTTCATCTACCGCATCATCGGCCTCATCTGTTGATATTATTTCCTCATACGCTGTTTCTGATTTCCCCAAATCATCACCAGAAGCCTTGCCAAGAGCGTTTTCGATTCGCCCCTTGATGATTTTTTTGCTAAACCGCTCAGTTAATTCAACATGTAATATGCCATCAAGGTCGAGATGAAATGTGCAAGTCAGGCCTTGCTCATTAGCCTCTTCGCTGGGGTCTAATCCTTCAAAGATGAACTTACCTATTTTTTCATTTCGTAGCGCGTCTGGATTTTCGCCCTGATAGATTATAAAATCAATGGCTTTTTGTTCTCGGTAAATTTTGAAGTAAGGTTCCGACTTTGTAATGGGCAATTTGGTATTGCGATGAATGATAGGAGAAAAAACATGCTCATATTGTTGTCCAAATAATTCACCAAGAATAGAAATTCCAAAAGTGTATGGTGTGACGTCTACTAATACGGCTTGCATATCTAAACCCATCTCTATACCTGCTTGAATGCCAGCACCAATAGCAACACAAAGGTCTGGATCAACCTCTTCATGCGGTTCCTGCCCAAGATGTTCCTTCAATAATTGTCTGACTTTTGGAATTCTTGTTGAGCCGCCAACCAATAATATGCGATCAAGTTCATTAGGTTTTACGTTAGCGTCTGTTAATGCACTCGTGACAGAATCAATAGTTTTCGCCAATAGAGCATCAATATCTTTCTCGAAATCAAATCGATTGATTTCATGTGATAAATGTCGCGTTTGTTCTGCTGACATCCCGACGTGATCTTCTTCAACGACAAAATAAGGTTGATTCGACAACCCGATTTTGGCTTGCTCGGCGGCACGTCGTAAACGTGCTTGTAACTGCAAATTAGATTGCGGTTGCGATATACGTAGTTCATTTTCCACGGTATCGTTTAATCGTTCAAGAAGTACCTCATCAAAGTCATGTCCGCCGAGTTTATTGTTTCCTGTTGAAGCGAGCACTTCCACAATGCCATTTTCTATAAGAACGACAGATACATCAAACGTCCCGCCACCTAAGTCATAGACTAGAATTTTACGCGCTTCATCAGTAAGACTCTCGTAACTCAGTGCGGCGGCGGTTGGCTCGTTAATAATTCGAACGACCTCAAGACCTGCGATTTTTCCAGCTTCTCGTGTAGCTTGCCGCTGAATATCAGTAAAATATGCCGGAACAGTAATAACTGCTTTTGATACTTCATGACCAAGATCTCGTTCAGCACGTTCTTTGAGGGTCTTGAGGATATAGGCGGAAATTTCCTGCGGCGTAAATTGCTTATCGCCCATAGAGACTTTCTCATCGGTTCCCATAAGACGCTTAATTGACATGATCGTTTTTTCAGGCGCGGCCGCCCACTGATTGCGTGCTTGTTGCCCAACAATTACTTTGCTAGCCTCATCAATACCAACACAAGATGGAACAATTGCCTCGTTGTTCTCACGAACGACAACGGGTTTTCCATTTTTGATCACCACAACCTCTGAGTTGGTTGTTCCTAGATCAATACCGATAATCGCTTTTTGCTCATTCATTGATATGTCATTCTAATTTGTTTTGTTTAATATTCGATTAACAACAACATCCGCAAGGCGCAGCACATCGTCATCACGCATGTATCCCGGAAGAAGTTCTTCAATGACGATATTATCCCCAATTGACTCTTCAAAACGGGTTTCCAAAGCGTGCATTGTTTTGCTATCAAAAGTCTGCCCCACAGCTTCTATTCTATAAACATCAAACTCGGCCATAATACGATCAAAGCGCCTCATAGCGATTTCATAACCTTCCACGATTCCCTCTATACCAGGGGGTAGACGACGAAAAAATCCTTTGTCGTCAGAGATTTTTTCGGCTGCGCTATGTCCCCTTAACATTGTGTCGTGCATTTCAAGAAAGCTTCGTAGACAGATGTTTTCCGCTTGGCGAACTGCCCTGTGCGACACCACCCTCAGATCGCCTTCTCGTTGGTTTATTTTTTGAACAGCTTCGTCATACCGTTCTGCAGCTCGGCCAAGCTCTCTTTCGGCTTTTGATTGCTCACGGTTTTGTAATCTTATTTCTTGACGTAAAGTAGTAACTGCGGAGAAAAGATCATGTAAATCTGGTCCGTTGGACAGCGAGCCTTCAACCTCTTCTTCGATTTCCGTAAGATTTTCGATCCAATTACTGAAATCACCCAGTACTCTGCTTTTCCAGTTGCTATGCGCTTTAGTCATTCACAATTCCTTCAGCGGCAATGAGCGTTTTTAAACTGGGGATACAACGCTTCTTTGATTTTACAGGTAGTAGCATATCAAGTGCAAGTAAATGATCTTCACAATCTGCAATACCGAAGAGGTCGGCCTCAATTCTAGAGCGTCTATCTTGTAACGCCTCATAGGCACGCATTATCCTCTCGCTCCTTATTGGTTCACGCGCTGGTGGGTGCAATTTGATTAATTCGAGGTAGCGTTTTCGTATTTTTTGTTGCGATGCATTTGGAGAAAGCCCAAGTATAAGATAATGCCCCAACATTTTCAAAGGTCTTTCGAATTCTTTATTTTTATTTTGCGGTTGAAGAATGAAGTTTTCATTATGAAATTGTCATGAATTAAATGTGTCTATAACGTTTATTTTTTGATCATTTATTGTTAATTTGCGCCTCATTTTATATTGGTAGAATGTCTGCATGGTTGGTTTTGGCGAAAAAGATACTGAGGACTTGTTTTCTAAATTTACCTTTGACACGAATCGTTGATTTGAAACTTATAGACATGCCACCTTATTGTGATAATTTTGTCAAATGACAAGACAATAAATGCTTTTCTAATAATTTTTTCACATTAATAGCAATAATCGAAAAAGTCTCCCAATACAGATTAGAAAGGGTGTGGTTCTCATATGTGTAGGAGCACTCTACCACATTCCCAACAAAAGCAAATAGTAGCGGCGAAAAAGGCCGAATAGGGAAAAATGTAGATTGATCGGACGACGTTTCGCGAAATCAGGTGAATCTTGCGTGATAAGCAAAATTCAACAAACAATTATCGTGTCATATCAATGATGTAAAAAATTCGCCCCACATCATATGAGAACCACACCCGATTAGAAATTATCAAAGTCGTCGTCATAGCAATTCCCGCTAACTCGGGTGAATAGCAACGAGTGTCATTCGAACTCTAAGTCTTTGAGAAAACTAGAAAAAAATATTCCGAAAATAATATTAAAGTTTCAATTTTGGTGCAGAAATTTTACGAAAAATAATTTTTTTAAATTGCGTAACTATATGAAAATAAAAGAAAAAATATTCTAGCGGGAATTGCTGTCGTCGTCAAACTCTTCATCAAGATTCAGTAAATCTTTTAAATCTAGGGGCGGCTTTAAATCTGAGAAATCAAAATGCAATAGGGCCTTACGGAGATCACCCTTCGTGATATTTGCCAAACGAGCAGCAGAAGCACGCAGACTTTTTCTTTGTGATGGTTTCGCTTCGTTAAAAATATCAATGAAACGTTGGGGGTTAATATTTCTAAACTGAATGTAGTCAATGACCGCTAAGTAAAGTGATAGTGATAAACGCATCTCATCATCTTTGCAATTCCCCACGCGTTTTGATATTTCCTCGCGGACCTCATAAAATCCATGATTTTCTAGCAAATAATCACAAGCATAAAGTAAATTATGATCTTGGCACAAACTAAGAATATTAGGCCAATAGTCACGTATTGCAGGTGCAATATAAAATTTGTAGTCCAAGAGTTTTATTACGTCATTGGGCAGTGGGGATACTAAATGTACGAGGTCTTCTTGTGAAACTTTTGCCAGAGATGGCTTTAGGCGATTTAAGCTCGTCGACAAATCTCGCGCAATTTTTAGATCTAAATGAAATTGACCAAATTTTCTTTTTGTGCGGGTATATTGGTAAAGAATACAAATAACGCGAAGCTGAAAGACAATAGAAGTATTATTCAAGTGCTTTTTTAAAGCTTCATCTACATTTCCAAACAAGATTATTTTCATAAACACATTTTTTGCTGTGACAACTTCTTTCAACTTTTCTCTATTTATTTGTTGCGCTTTGATCAGGTCTGACTCGGCTAACTCCAGTTTTTTAGACTTTAGACTCCGGTCAGATGCATTGAGTAATGAAATAACCTGTAAATCGAGAACACGCTCATTATAAGGCGCGAGTTTTTCTGCTTCAATGAGTGCCTTTTCTGCTCGGCGATAAGCTTGTGAAGATAGGTCGAGTTCAGCGAGTTGAAGCCACGGTTTAACGTCTAAAGGAAAATGCTGCGTCATCTTTTTAAGAAGTTGACGTTTGCGAGCTTTCGGTGCTTTCATCTCGTTAAGAATTTTAAAAAGATAGTTGTAACCTTTCATGTTCTTTGGGTCATTTTTCAAGCTGGCGTCCATAATATCCGCTGTTAACGTGCGTAAATTTATGAATTCTTGCCCCAAGAGTTTTCCGCAATAATTTTTTTCGGTGCTATAATTGTAAATTTGGAGAAGAGATATGCGCCTTGCGAGTAATTCAAAAAGGCAGGCTTTTGCCATTATTATGTCTTTAGGATCGGAGTATTCCGAAAATATTCCTTCAAAAAAGAAGAAAACATAAGACGGGCGTAGTGCCGAATTAAATCCGCGAGCTAGTGCAAACTCTGCTCTACCAACAATAGCGTCAACGCGATTACCGGGGAATAACCGTTTGGCAAGTGCGTAAGGGATAGCATAACTGTTATCTCGGGAAAATTGCAAGACGGCCATAATGACATAGAGATCAATCATTACAGGAAGGGGGTCATTTGGTGAGATGAGTTTGCTTAGTTGCCTTATCAAATTAAAAAAAACATGCTCACTAGTGTTAGATTGTAAAGCAGATCGAAATTTGTCCGCAACGCTAAATAATTCGCTGGTAGACATTCCAAGAGCTGACTGCACATCAGAATTTTCTCTAATTGCATTGTTCTTTTTTGTTCCTGCGATTTTTTGCAACTCCGAGATTGTGTCTCTGAGAATAAAGTTTTCAGGGAGTATTTTCAGGGCGATTGTGAGGTTTTTTTTATCCTCGGCGGCGTAGGAAACCATCGCTTTGCAGAAAACGCGCCACGGTGCGTAGGGTGAAGTTCTTGGCAGTTCTCGCATTGCCTCTGCGGCATTTTCCCACTTTGCGCCATTCATTAAAGAGACAGCGTTCTTCATACAATCTGCATCAATTTTGATGGGATGACCATCTTTGAATTCTTTGATCACGTCCCAACTTCCTGATGTTACAATTCGCCCGGCTAGCCGCTGTTCAATGTCACCTAATTGGGGCCGACTTATGCGTTGTACATTAAAGGTTGATATAGCGTCTTTTAGCGGTAAAGCATCAAGAAATTCAGCAAGGTCCACGTCGCTCAATGCATTTGGAAGAATTTTTACACGGTATCTATCTGCTTGTTTATGCATTGAAGCGGCGGCGGATGTTTTCCCTTCTTTGTTTAGCTCTCTTGCACGATGAGTGAATGAGAAAAACTTCAGAAGTTGCACTTCAAATTTCTCAGATTCATTCGTGGGCAGTTGTTTTAGAAGATTAATTGCATCAGTAGAATTTTTCTGCGACAATTTCTTGCGCGCTTCACGAATCAGATTTTGAGGTTGTAAGGCTTCTTTTTGCTTGCGTTTTAATTTTCGTTTATTTCGTGAACGTGCTGACATTAAGTTGTCTTTCAAATGAGGTTGGTTGTAGCTTAAACAATCTTAGTACTTTTTGCTGACCTTTATGAAAATACCTAAATTCGTCAAAATGGTGGGAAGTATTCGAATTTATATTTTGGCATTTATTTTTTGACCTCCTTGCGATTCGCCAATCATCAGTTTTGATATCAATCTTAATTTGACGTGGATTGGCGGGTTACGTTTTTCTATTTCGTTGTTCTTCAATCTTGGAACAGGAGAAATTGATTGAATTTACGTAACAAGCAGTATGTATTTGTAAATATCGGTTTAGCAGAAAGTATTTTTGCTTTTTCGTGACATTTGAAGATTGTAGTGATCTTTTGAAATGATAAGGAGCGAGTCAAATGAAAGGAAGTGCTAATCTTAATTTGATGATCAAGTCCGCCCGACGTGCCGCAAAATCACTTCTTCGCGATTTTGGTGAAGTGGAGAATCTTCAAGTTTCGATGAAAGGTGCAGGTGATTTTGTTTCTAAAGCTGACTTAGCGGCAGAAGAAATAATTAAAGAAGATTTACTGGATGGGCGTCCGACTTATGGTTGGTTGGCCGAAGAGAGTGAAGAAATTACCGGTTCAGATCCAACGCGCAGATGGTTGGTTGACCCTTTAGATGGCACGACGAATTTTCTTCACGGATTGCCACATTGGGCAATTTCGATTGCGTTGGAGCATAAAGGAGAAGTAGTTACTGGTGTTATTTTGGATCCAATCAAAGACGAGATTTTCTTTGCAGAAAAGGGGCAGGGAGCCTGGCTTAATGAAACGCGTTTGCGAGTTTCTGCGAGAGCACGACTCATGGAGAGTATTTTTGCAACTGGGTTGCCGCGCAGGGTGCGACAGAATAGTCACTCAAAAAGTTTGGAAGAGGTGAGGAACCTGTTACCCGTTTGCGCAGGGATTCGACGGTGGGGATCCGCAGCACTTGATCTTGCATATGTGGCTGCTGGCCGTTATGAAGGGTATTGGGATCGGGAGTTAAATGCGTGGGATCTTGCTGCGGGTCTGATTATATTGAGAGAATCTGGTGGTTTAGCTGAATCAATTAACCCCGGAAAGAATATTTTATATGATGGAGAAGTAATTGCTGCAAACGCGTTGGTATTTGAAAAATTCCAAAAATTAATTCGAAAATAGACTTCATTTTCGAATTTTGGGAATGCGACTCTCCACAAATCTGTATTTCGCTTCTGCATGCGGCGGGTGACCGTCGGTTTGTGACCAGTAGCGCGACCCGCCCCGCCTCAACCATAATGGTACAGTCAGAAGCAGTCCGGCAAGAAAGCCACCGGCATGTGCCCAATATGCGACACCTCCTTCATCGCTTGGATTTCCAAAACCACCAATAAATTGCAGGGTTAACCAAAGCCCGAGAACAATCCAAGCAGGCACTGGGAAAATACGAAAGAAAATGAATAGAATCATGAGAATATCTACCCTTGCTTTTGGATATAGCAATAAGTAACTCCCCATAACTCCTGCAACGGCACCGGATGCACCGATTGTTGGAACAGTGGAAGAAGGTTCGGTAAATACTTGGGTGAGTGCGGCGATCACACCAGAGATCAGATAGAAAAACAAAAACGGTAAGTGACCTATTTCGTCTTCAATATTATCGCCAAATATAAACAAGAACAACATATTCCCACCTAAGTGCATGAAACCTCCATGCAAAAACATTGAGGAAAAGAGCGTTTCATAGCTCATCCCTGACGAAATTGCTTTGGGAACAACTCCCCAAGTCATGTAATATTGGTGAAGTGCGTTCTGATCTGCCATGAGGGGTAGATACTGCAAGAAAACGATGATATTGATAATAATGAGTATATAAGTGATGTAGGGTGTACGCCCTGATGGATTGTGATCGCGAATTGGAAACATAACGTTAGGTAGATACTCAGTTGTATTATGGTTGGTTATGACTACGGTTCATAGATATTTTTTGCGCTCTGATGGTGGTTGTCAATCGTGAAATTTGTTTTTATTTTAGCTTTATTTTTGGTGCCTAGTTTTTCTTGGGCCTCTACCTGTCCTGAAGTTCCAGATTACGACGCGGAACTCGAAGCTCTCATTGAGGAAGTGAGAGTAGCAAAGAATGCTGATCAGGCTCAAAAAATCTCTAATCAAATGTGGGAGCTATGGACTGATGCGCCTGATGAAGTTGCTCAAGCTTTGTTGGACCGTGGAATGACTGCTATTTCGAGTTCTAATTTTTTTGAAGCTAAACAAACTTTTGACCTGTTAGTAGAGTATTGCCCTGATTATGCGGAGGGCTATAATCAACGTGCTTATGTCAATTTTTTGAGTCAAAATTACAGTCAGGCTTTATTAGACCTTAACTTGGCATTAGAGCGTGCACCACGGCATATTGGTGCTTTATCTGGGAAAAGTCTGTCACTTCTTGCATTGAATCGAATTGATGAAGCTAGAATTGCTCTTCAAGAGGCACTGGAACTTAATCCGTGGCTTTCAGAACGTCGATTGATGGACCCCAGTGGTCCATTAGCTCCAATGGGAGAAGATATTTGAACGGTTAATATTTTGAATTCCTTTCTTAGAAAAAAGATAGCAATTATGTAGTTCCGTTATAACAATTGTGGAGTGAGATTTTGTGAGGAAGGGTTATTTTAAATTTTTCTGACCAAATGAAAATGTCATGATTCAATTACCAAAAACACCAAAGTTCAGTTTGCTTAAAAAGCGCGCTCTTGTTACAGGTGCATCATCTGGCATTGGACTTGCTTGTGCTGTTGCTTTGGTCGAATATGGTGCAGATGTCTTACTTGCTGCAAGGCGCTTGAGTAAACTGAATGAAATTGTTGATATGATTGGTGATGTGAATCGGAAAGTACGTGCTATCGCACTTGATATATCGGATATTGACGCAACTATAGAGGTCGTGAATCAACATGGGCCTTTTGATATTCTTGTGAATTCGGCGGGAATTGCTCGTCACGGGCCGGCGTTAGACTCAACAGTTGATGATTTTGATGAAGTCATGTCTGTTAATTTAAGGGGAGCATATTTTCTAACGCAAGCTGTCGCGAAAGACCTCATTAGCAAAGGCTTGTCTGGTAGTTTAATTAATGTCTCAAGTCAGATGGGTCACGTTGGCGGCATTGAGCGCGCGGTTTATTGTGCCTCAAAGTTTGCCGTAGAGGGATTTACCAAGGCAATGGCATTAGAATTTGGACATGCAAAAATTCGTATCAATACAATTTGTCCAACTTTTATTTTGACAGATCTTACGCGATCGACATTTGATGACCCTGAAAAGCGTGCTTGGATAATGGATAAGATTAAACTTGGTAGGCCTGGGCAAGTCGAAGATATTATGGGTGGTGTTGTATATTTGGCCTCGGATGCTTCTGCTCTTGTAACTGGTACCGCTTTAATGGTTGATGGCGGTTGGACTTCAGATTAATTATTTTAGACATTATGGATTGACCTGTTCCTGCCCGTTGTTCATTCTTGGGCTTATCAGCCGTTCCTTTTCAGAGTGGAAAAACCGAAACGACATGTCATGTCAGAATATAGTGCCTATAGTGGTCTTGATGTCCATCAGGACACGATCTCTGTTGCCGTTACTATTCAGGGTCGGTCTGAGCCTGAGTGGCGCGGTACGATTCGTCACCGTCGCTCCGCGCTTGAGCGGTTGATCGCCCGATGGGCTCCCAAGGGTGAGAAGCTGAGTTTTTGCGATGAAGCGGGTCCTTGCGGCTATGGGATGTATCGGGAGATCACCGAGCTTGGTCATGAGTGTGATGTTGTGGCTTCTGGTTTGGTACCGCGTGGTGCGACGGACCGGGTGAAGACGGATCGTCGCGATGCGTTGAAACTGGCCCGGTTACGTCGGGCCGGTGAGTTAACACCGGTGTGGGTGCCGGGTACTGAACAGGAGGCGATGCGGGACTTGACCCGCGCCCGGGAGGATATGAAGGCCCTTCAGACCAAAGCGCGACAGCGTCTCAGTGCCTTCCTTCTTCGGCATAGTCGGATCTATCCGGGCAAGAGCCGATGGACAAGAGGCGCACATGAATGGGCTGGCGGAGCAGTCTTTCGCAACACCGGTGCAGCAGTTGGTCTTTCAGGAATATGTTGATGCCTGTTGTGAGACGACCCGGCGTGTGGCTGACCTTGACGATCAGACTCGCGCCGCTGCCGCGTCCTGGTCTTTGACGCCGATGGTGGAGGCGCTGGTCAGCCTGCGGGGTCTTGATGTGCTCAGTGCTGTGACCGTTCTGGCCGAGCTTGGCGACATCACCCGTTTTGATCATCCCCGACAACTGATGAGCTTCCTTGGATTGGTGCCGAGCGAAAACTCCTCGGTCGCACCGGTGCCATCACCAAAACCGGCAACGGACATGTTCGGCGCATCCTGGTGGAAGCCGCTTGGAACGATCGCTTTCCCGCGCGCAAGACACGCCATCTCAACGCGAAGGCAAAGCCGCTCCGGAACGGGTGCAGACCCTTGCCTGGCAGGCACAAAAGCGTCTTTGTAGTCGCTACCGCAGTTTAAGTCATGCCCGCAAGCATCCCTGCAAGGTCACCATTGCGGTGGTGCGGGAACTTGTGGGCTTCATCTGGGCGATTGTCTGTGACGTCGCCGACCAACCCCATGCCAGCCGAGCGTTGGCCTAAGACTGACAAGAGGAGAAACGCGCCAGCATGATGAACCTGAGAGGCCAACAGCCCGATGGGAGAACCCTCGTTCGAAACTATGCAGCACAGCCTCTTGAGGCTTGTTGACCTGCGCTACTAGAGACAGAGGCAGCTCCACGACGAAAGTGACGTCTGGTGGTAATCAACCCGCGGATATCAGAGTGATCCACCGTCGAAAAAGCTGTCGGTCTCGCAGGTTCATCATTATGGTGCATGCGGAAGCACACTATGACATATGAGCCACATAAATCAACCGGTCAATCCATATCAGTTATCTGGTTCCTTATTTTTTAAGGGCGAATTATTTCAATTGCTTACAAAAATCAATGAAAAAATTCTTCGGTGACTTTTGAGTTAAATATGTTAAAATGCTCGCAACAATCATAAAAAGCGAGCAGGGTCATGAAACAGTCCTTCCGAAAGCATCCATCAATGCCAGGGTTGCTCAAGAGTGTGGGCACCTCCTTTGCAGCACTTCCCGATGAGCGTCGTACCCGGTCCATCACCTTAAAAGATGGCCTCCTGTCGGCGCTGGCGGTGTTTCATCAAAAGGTCCCATCGCTCCTTCAGTTTGATGTCATGATGCGCAATCAGGGAGACACAACCCATGCCTCCA
>JAPORV010000144.1 GCA_026710055.1 Aestuariivita sp. | reverse complement strand
ACAAAGCGTTGGTGCTTTTCATTCAAGGGGCCGAGTTCCGTGCTCAACGCAGGGCATCATTCCCCTTAACATCGGTTCCAGAGATATGATATAGATAAAGATAAGGACATGTCGTTGTTTCCTTTCTATGTGTTGTTGTTTCTTTTTTTCATATGAAGCGATGCGACATGTCCCTTCTGCTTTTCGAAAAAATGCCCGAAAGCGGGAAAAATTCGCTTAAATGTAGACTTTTGCAAGTACCTCGTTAATATAGTATTAGAAGACATTCACTGCTTTCATATTAGCCGATAGCTAAACATCCAGGAATGATCTTCAACGACATCTTTGCTCTTGCATGAATTATTTTCGCCAAGTACTTAAACACCAAATAAATTGTTTAGAACAACTCGCTATGCCAATACAAAAATTCAATAAATCCAAACTTCCCAGTCGCCACGTGACTGAAGGCTCGGAAAGAGCCCCGCAACGATCCTATTATTATGCTATGGGAATGACAGAAGAAGAAATTCATCAACCTCTTGTTGGCGTTGCTACTTGCTGGAATGAAGCCGCTCCTTGTAATATAGCCTTAAATCGTCAAGCGCAGTCAGTAAAAATGGGGGTGAAACAAGCCCTCGGGACACCACGCGAATTTACGACTATCACCGTAACAGATGGTATCGCTATGGGACATGAAGGAATGCGGTCATCTCTTGCCTCACGGGAGGCCATTGCTGATACTGTAGAACTTACAATGCGTGGACACTGCTACGACGCACTTGTTGGTCTTGCAGGCTGTGACAAATCACTTCCTGGAATGATGATGGCAATGGTCAGAATCAACACGCCGTCTGTATTTATCTATGGCGGATCAATACTTCCGGGACGTGCGCCTCAAGTAGGAGAAATTCCATCAGATTTCTTAAATCGTGACCTCACCGTACAAGACATGTTTGAGGCTGTTGGCAAACATCAAAGCAATCAACTTTCTGACCGTGCTCTTGATATTCTTGAACGTGTTGCCTGCCCATCTGCGGGTGCTTGTGGTGGTCAGTTTACTGCCAATACGATGGCTTGCGTTTCAGAAGCCATTGGACTGGCACTGATGAATTCCTCGGGAGCACCTGCACCCTACGAATCTCGTGATCAATTCTGTGAAGCATCCGGTCGTGCCGTCATGGTGTTACTAGAAAGAAATATTCGCGCCCGTGATATCGTGACACTAAAGTCTTTGGAAAACGCCGCCCGTGTTGTCGCGTGCACGGGAGGTTCAACAAATGCTGGACTTCATTTGCCGGCAATTGCACATGAAGCCGGAATTAACTTCGTTCTGGATGATGTTTGTGAAATCTTTCGCGACACGCCCTATTTTGTCGACTTAAAACCAGGAGGAAGTTTTGTCGCTAAAGATCTCTATGAGGTTGGTGGTGTTCCTGTCGTGCTAAAGGAGCTTCGTAAGGCGGGTTTAATCCATGAAGACTGTATAACGGTTTCAGGTCGCTCCATCGGCGATGAATTAGATATCATTAGCCGTGAAGCTGATGGAAAAGTTATTCATTCAATTCACAAACCAATCACAAAAACAGGTGGTGTTGTTGGTCTCAAAGGAAATCTTGCACCTGATGGTGCCATCGTAAAGGTAGCTGGTATTGCACCCGAAAACCAAGTTTTTTGTGGTCCTGCAAGAGTCTTTGAATGCGAACAAGACGCTTTTGATGCCGTACAAAATCGAAATTATGCTGAGGGAGATGTTATTGTCATTCGCAATGAAGGCCCTTCCGGCGGACCAGGAATGCGGGAAATGCTGGCAACAACCGCCGCCTTGTCTGGACAAGGCATGGGGAAAAAGGTAGCATTAATCACAGATGGTCGCTTTTCTGGCGCAACACGTGGATTTTGTGTGGGTCATATTGGCCCAGAAGCGTCAGTAGGGGGGCCAATTGGTCTCATTCAAACCGGCGACATCATCACGATTGATGCCATAAAAGGTGAACTCTCAGTTGCTTTATCAAACGAAGAACTTGAATTACGCAAAGCTGAGTGGCCTGGCCGTCGCAAGACAATTTATACCTCTGGCGCATTATGGAAATACGCTCAACTTGTTGGAGAAACCCATAAAGGCGCAGTTACTCATCCAGGTGCACAGGAAGAAAGCCATATATACATGGATTTGTGAATATTCACAGATGTTCTTAACAGCTAGTTTTGTACGATAGAAGAACAGAAGAATTACTTACGAGATTTTTTGAAATATTTTACCAAAAATCCATAATAAAGTGAAATGGTTAACTAAACTATTGATCTATTTTGAAATAATTGTTTATGATATTTAACTATATTTTGACTAAAACAAAAGAAGCATCAAACCCGTTAATTACTTTGACAAAGTATAGCTTATGCACGCAACAGCTCAAACGAGTTAGACCCGGAAAATGGGGGTAATTTATGAAGTTCGACATTGAACGCAATTTGTTATTTAAGTCATTATCACGGGCACAATCTATCGTCCAATCAAAGACTACAATACCAATTCTACAAAATATCCTAATATCCGCCGATAGTGAACGCGGTACAATCAAAATTCGCACAACCGATCTTGACATTGAGTTCATGGAAGAACTTCAAGTCACTATTATCCAGGCTGGTGAATTAACGGTCGGTGCATCATTGTTATTTGATATTGCGCGAAAACTTCCAGATGGTTCATTAATTAACTTTGAATTCAAAAGTGCTAACAATCGTCTCGAAGTGCTATCAGGCCGAACAGATTTCACCCTTGCAACACTTCCGAAAGAAGACTTTCCTAAAGCCATTTCAACAGAGTATGACACAGCCTTTTCAATTGAACCACAAGTATTACGGCCCTTATTTGAAAAATCTAAATTTGCAATGTCTACAGAAGAGACACGCTATTACCTTAATGGCGTGTACATGCATATTGCTAAGGGGGATCAGGGAAATGTTTTACGCTGCGTTGCAACAGATGGGCATCGGCTCGCATTAGTTGATTCAGAAGCTCCTGATAATTCTCTAGATATGCCTCACGTAATCATTCCACGCAAAGCAGTGACTGAACTTGGGAAACTACTCAGCGACATAAACACTGAAATAAAAGTATCTGTATCTAAGTCATTCGTACGTTTTTCGGCTGATCATCTTTCGCTCACAGCAAGAGTTGTTGAAGGAACATTTCCTGACTACAATAACGTCATTCCCGATAGCAACAAGCGCCGCATGGAAGTCAATTCCAAGGAATTCGCAACGGCGGTTGATCTCGTCGCAACTGTTTGTGAAGATACTTCCAAAGCAATTACACTCAATATAGGTGCCGATAAGCTTGGGTTATCAATGAGGTCTCCCGATAGTGATACTGGCGAAGAAGAACTCGGTGTTGCCTATAATGCCGAGGATCTTAGTATCGGCTTCAATGCGCGATATTTATTTGATATCGCCAGCCAAGTTGATCAAAAAAATATCGTTTTTTATTTCAATACACCAGATGAACCTGCCTTAATTCGTGAAGGGGATAATCCGAATATGCTTTATGTTGTCATGCCAATGCGGGTTTAAATGCCTCAAGTTATTTAAGAACATGTTTCTCTGTATCTTTAGCATTAAAAGATAAAGAACTGCCGTAATGTCGGCATTTTCATCTCTTTCTTTATCACATTTTCGGTCACATAGACATTCTCAAATTTCTGTAGATAACCGCCCGATCGCTATTCTTGGTCCGAACGGAAGTGGTAAAACAAATATACTGGAAGCCGTGTCGATGTTTTCGCCCGGAAGAGGTTTGCGTAACGCAACAATTGAAGAAGTTGCTCGTCAACCTGAATGTCTTGGTTGGAAATTAAATGGTCACATAACTTGTCAAAATAGGATCAATGAAATTGAAATTCTTGCGCAAGCAGGGTCAACACGACAAATCAAAATTAATGGCAAAACAACTTCACAGTTAAACTTGGGTCGAATCACGCCCGTAATTTGGTTAGTCCCAGCTATGGATCGGCTTTGGATTGATGGTTCAGAGGGACGGAGAAGGTTTCTTGACCGTATGGCTTTAAGTTTTTTTCCAGAGCACGCTGCATTCACTCTCAAATTTCAAAAGGCAATGCGAGAGCGCAACCGACTTTTAAAAAATCAAATCCGCGATAACCATTGGTATGAGGCAATTGAACATCAGATGGCAACAACTGCCATTCGCATCCATCAAGCACGAATTGCCACACTGAAACAATTAACCCAAGCGCAATCAAATTGCCAAACCGCTTTCCCCACCACTGACCTTGACTTATCTCAAAATGAAAGAGACATCCTAGAAAATGAGAATGACCTTAAAGAAGCATTAAAAAAGAACCGTTGTCGAGAAATAATCGTTGGACGTACCTTAATTGGACCTCATCGCACCGATGTTTGTGCAACATATTCAGCCAAAGGAATGCCCGCGCGAAATTGTTCAACTGGCGAACAGAAAGCAATGCTGATTTCACTTATTCTTGCAAATGCCCGCGCTTTGACAGAAATTTCTGGATCATCGCCCATTCTATTACTTGATGAAATTACCGCCCATTTAGATAATGAACGCCGAGGTGCCCTTTTTGATGAAATTTACGCTATCGGGTCTCAAGCTTGGATGACGGGAACAGAGCTAGACTTATTCTCAGAATTTGGCGACAAAGCACAACGTATTTCTGTGATGGACAATAACGGTGTCAGTGAGATAACTTCGTCCTGACAAAAAATTTGACCATTCAAAATAGAGTCACTTAATGACTTAAGCTGATCATTTTTTTTAATGTGATGAAGACGATTCCTGAATATCAACTAAAGTCTTGACTCACTTAGCTAATGAATCGGATATAACATCCGCTTCGAAAAGCGAAGGACGAGCAAGGACACATCAATAAATACAGACAAAAAGCATGAAGTTATCGCAAAATGTTGCGTTTAGCCGTGACATCCATCACAATACGTCATATACTGATAATCGTTTGTGAGAAGGAAACTTACATGACTGAATCAGTCCAACAAACCGAAGAATATGGTGCCGACTCAATTAAAGTTCTACGAGGGTTGGAAGCCGTTAGAACCCGTCCGGGAATGTATATTGGGGATACCGACGACGGTTCAGGACTACATCATATGGTCTACGAAGTCGTTGATAATTGTATTGATGAGGCATTAGCTGATTATGCAGATAATGTAAACGTCAAAATCAACGCTGATTCAAGCGTATTAGTCAGTGACAACGGGCGAGGCATTCCCGTTGATATTCATGAAGAGGAGGGGGTCTCGGCCGCCGAGGTCATTATGACTCAACTTCATGCAGGTGGAAAATTCGACTCTGATTCATACAAAATTTCTGGTGGTTTGCACGGCGTAGGCGTATCAGTGGTCAACGCACTCAGTAGTTGGTTGGAATTGCGAATTTGGCGCGATGGTAAAGAGCACTTTGCGAGATTCGAAAATGGCGAAACAACAGAACCACTTAAAATTATTGGGAACTCTGATGGCAAAACAGGGACAGAAGTCAAATTCCTAGCATCCACAGAGACCTTTAGTGACTTAAACTATTCTTTTGAAATTCTGGAACGACGCTTACGCGAGCTCGCTTTTTTGAACTCTGGTGTGAAAATCATCTTAGAAGATTTACGATCTGTAGATCTCAAAAGAACCAAATTAATTTACGAAGGTGGTGTTAGCCAATTTGTAAAATATCTTGATCGTCACAAAACCGGTTTAATGCCTGAACCAATCTTTATGACGGGAAAACGCGATGATATTGGCATAGAAGCAGCACTCTGGTGGAACGATAGTTACCATGAAACCGTTTTACCATTTACAAATAACATACCACAACGCGATGGAGGTCAGCACCTTATTGGATTTCGGGCAGCATTAACACGAACTGTTCAAAAATATGCACAAGATGGTGGATTTGCGAAAAAAGAAAAAATATCCTTCACTGGCGATGATGCTCGAGAAGGACTCACATGCGTTCTTTCTGTTAAGGTTCCTGATCCAAAATTTGGATCCCAGACAAAAGATAAACTCGTCTCTTCCGAAGTTAGAGCTGCCGTTGAAGGCTTCGTTAGCGAAAACCTCAATGAATGGTTTGAAGAGAATCCCGCCGAGGCGCGCGTGATTGTCAGCAAAATTATTGAAGCGGCGCAGGCACGTGAGGCGGCCCGTAAGGCACGCGAATTAACCCGTCGTAAATCTGCGCTTGACGTAAACTACCTTGCAGGCAAACTCAAAGACTGTGCTGATAAGAACCCCGTGAATTCAGAGTTGTTTCTCGTAGAGGGCGACAGTGCTGGCGGTTCAGCACAGACAGGTCGTGATCGCCGCACGCAAGCAATATTACCTTTGCGTGGGAAAATCCTTAATGTCGAGCGAGCTAGATTTGATCGCATGTTGTCCTCCCAAGAAATCGGTAATCTGGTCATGGCACTTGGAACAGGAATTGGTCGCGATGAATTTGATATCGAGAAACTACGTTATCACAAGATAGTCATAATGACTGATGCCGATGTGGATGGCGCGCACATTAGAACATTGCTCTTAACGTTTTTCTTTCGCCAGATGCCACAATTAATAGAAGGTGGTTACCTTTATATTGCTCAACCTCCACTCTATAAGGTTATGCAAGGTAAATCCGAAGTCTACCTCAAAGACGAATCTGCGCTTGAGCAACATCTGATTAATCAAGGTATTTCAAATACTGTACTCAGCCTTGGTTCCGGCAACGACATTATGGGTCATGACCTTGAGCAGGTTGTCAATGACGCGCGACAATTCAAACGTGTCCTTAACGCATTTGCGACACATTATCCACGGCATATTCTTGAGCAAGCAACAATTGCCGGAGCCTTTATTCCTGGAGCAGTTGATGCTAATTTGCAAAGTGTTGCCAACATTATTGCTGAAAGGCTTGAAGTAATTGCCGAAGAATTTGAAAAAGGCTGGCATGGTCACGTTACACAGGATAACGGCATTGCACTCTCTCGCATTTTACGTGGTGTCGAGGAACTGCGTATAGTCAATGCAACAGTGCTTCGTTCTATCGAAGCGCGTAAAGCTGGCGAATTTACAGAGCGCTTGCAAAAAGTTTATTCCTCACCAACGACACTTATTCGCAATAATTTCAAAAAAACTATTAACGGTCCTCTTGACCTACTTTCAACCATCTTCGAAGAGGGTGAAAAAGGCTTAACGTTACAACGTTACAAAGGTTTAGGAGAAATGAACCCCGACCAGTTATGGGAGACAACGCTTGATCCTGCAGCACGTACCTTTCAGCAAGTCAAGATCAAAGATATGGTCGAAGCTGATGATATTTTTACTAAACTGATGGGGGATATTGTCGAACCTCGCAGAGAGTTTATTCAGAAAAATGCACTAAGTGTCGAGAATCTAGATTTTTAATCTTGAGATCGGTCACAGTTTATCTTGATCTATAAAACAGAACTCTCAATTGACTTAGAGCGACAAAAACATTGAGGTTGGACACCGTGAAAACGGTTTGGCATCACCTTTCAAGAAACAATGATTTTCTCAATTTAATTTAGTGATACTATGCCGTTTGAGAACTTCATCAACTGTTACACCCATTGCTGATGGATTTGGTGCAACTGTTATTCCAACTTCTTGCAATATCTCCACCTTTTCTTGTGCGCTCTCTCCAAAAGCAGAAATAATTGCTCCAGCATGACCCATTTGCCGACCTTTCGGTGCAGATAATCCCGCGATAAAAGCAATAACGGGCTTATTCATTTGCTCTTTCACATAAGTAGCAGCTTCAGCTTCTTGAGGACCGCCGATTTCACCAATCATCATGACAGCATCAGTTTCTGAATCAATCTCAAACAACTCTAAAATGTCACGAAAACTTGAACCAATAATTGGGTCACCGCCAATGCCGACAGAAGTTGAAATACCAATTCCTAGGGTTTTCATTTGGCTCGCAGCTTCATATCCTAACGTACCCGAGCGCCCGACAATACCAACATTCCCCCGCATATAAATCGCGGGCGGCATAATTCCCATAAAACCACGATCAGGAGAAATAACTCCAGCGCAATTTGGGCCAATTAGCTGCATTTTTCGCTCTCGTGGATAACGCCTTAGAAATCGCTTAACACGCATCATATCCTGCGCTGGGATACCATCCGCAACACAGACGCATGTCTTGATTCCAGCATCGGCGGCTTCCATCATTGCATCGGCAGCAAACGGTGGCGGTACAAAAAGTAAACTCGCTTCAGCTCCAGTATTTTCAACGGCATCTCGAACTGTGTTGTAAATTGGACGATTCAAAACGGTAGTTCCACCTTTACCTGGTGTAACACCACCAACAACTTTAGTTCCGGCTTCAATCATTTCTTGAGTATGAAATTGTCCAATTCGTCCTGATATCCCCTGAACAATAACCTTCGTATTTTCATCAATTAGAATTGCCATGATCGATATCTTTCATAAATTACGCTATTGTTCTTACAGCGACAGCCAATTCAGCTGCTTCAGCAAGAGTTTCGGCTGTTTTGATCTCTAGCCCGGACATCCGCAAAATATTGCGCCCTTCATTTTCATTTGTTCCAGACAATCTTGCGACTACGGGGATTTTCAAGTCTAGTTGCTCATAGGCTTGCACAATACCTTCCGCAATCCAGTCACAGCGATTAATACCGGCAAATATATTGACCAGAATAACGGACACATTCTGATCAGAAAGCACTGTCCGAAACGCTTGACATACCCGATCTGGACTAGCACCTCCACCAATATCCAAGAAATTTGCTGGTTCACCACCAGAGAGTTTGATCATGTCCATGGTAGCCATTGCCAAACCAGCACCATTGATAATACATCCAATATCACCATTAAGACCGACATAAGCTAACCCATTATCTGAAGCAACAGCCTCTCGTGGGTCTTCTTGCGATGAATCCCGCAATGCTAAAATTTCCGGTCGGCGATAAAGCGCGTTCTTATCAAAGGACATTTTAGCATCCAATGCCAATAGATCACCTGCTCCCGTAATAACTAATGGATTAATCTCAACCATCGTTGCATCAAGTTCTGAATAAGCACTATGGCATGCCTTTAGTACAGTGATCATTTGACCAATTTGAGGTCCAGAAAGTCCAAGAGCAAATGCTAGTTCTCTTGCTTGGTAATCTACTAACCCGACAGCGGGATCAATCACCATACGAATGAGAGTGTCTGGCTGTTCTTCAGCTAGCTGTTCAATCTCAACGCCACCTTCTTTTGAGGCTACGATCATAATACGCTCAGACTTACGATCTAGCACAAAGCCGAGATACATTTCTTTTGCTATATCTGTCGCTTCTTCAACCCAAACACGATAAACATCTTTTCCTCTTGCACCTGTTTGTTTAGTACGTAATTCCATGCCAAAAAGGTTCTTGGCGTAAAGATGTGCTTCTTCGTCGGTCTTGCAGACTTTCACGCCACCTGCTTCACCACGTCCTCCCGAATGAACTTGTGCCTTTACAACAAACGGGCCTTCCTTGATTTGACGCACTTGGTAAGCCACTTGTTCGGGAGACCATGCCAACCCTCCACATGGAGTCGGAACACCGAAGCGACCCAGAATTTCTTTAGCTTGATATTCATGGATGTCCATATTACTTCCTTTCGAGAATCAATGAGAGTTGACCTGAAAAAGTTACCCCTTCGCTTCAATTGCTTTCGCTAATTCAATAATGTTACGCGCCATTTTTTCACTAGCCGCATCAATCATTTTTCCATCCAGTGAGGCGGCTCCTTTTCCGGCGGCTTCCGCTAATTTCAATTCTTCTACGATTCGATAAGCTTTGGACACCTCCGCATCAGGCGGACTAAATATCTGATTGGCGAATGACACTTGACTAGGATGAATTGCCCATTTTCCTTCACAGCCTAAAGCAGCTGCTCTTCTTGCCCCCGCTTTATAACCTTCTGGGTCACTAAAATCACCAAACGGTCCGTCAATTGCACGAAGTCCGTACGCACGGCACGCAATTACCATACGTGAAATTGAAGCATGCCATTGATCACCAGGATAATCAGGATTCAAGCCACCAATATTTGTGGTACGTGCTCGCATTGAAGCTGCATAATCTGCAACACCAAAATGAAGTGCTTCCAATCGGCCACCGAACTTTGCAATTGATCCTACATTTTCCATTCCAAGTGCAGTCTCAATTAGTGCCTCTAATCCCACTCGCAATTTCAACCCAAAGGCTTGTTCAATTTGGTTTACGAGTGCATCAACCAAATACAGATCGGCCGGGACACCGACTTTTGGCACAAGTAATGTGTGTATACGATCACCTGCTTTTTCCATGAGATCAACAACATCGCGATACATGTAATGTGTATCAAGCCCGTTAATTCTTACCGAAACTGTCTTTCCCTTTGCGAACCAATCAATATCATTTAGTGCTTGTATCGCATTACTTCTTGCCTGTGGCTTTTCTGGTGGCGTTACAGCATCTTCAAGGTCTAAAAAAACATAATCCGCATCACTTTCAGCTGCTTTGTCTATCATTGTTGGGTTAGACGCCGGTACAGCCAGTTCCGACCTTTGCAATCTTTGCTTTCGAAGCATGTGATAAGTGTGCGACATTTCTCTTGTACCTCAATTTAATTTCTAACGATTTACTGATTAGTAGGGCTGACTAATGGCCAATCTCTACTTAGAAGATTGATAAAGTTACAATTTACAAAAAGTTAAATTGTACCATTGACTTTTTGTTTGTTGCTCTTTGTCACGAAGCAAAGCTAATCATCAATACACTAATCGCAACCGTAGACATGTAGAATAAAGACACTGGAGCATCAATTATGAATTAAATTCGTGTCGATATGTTGACCAAAGAATTTACAAATTCTATATTTTGTAAACTTGTAAATAATACAAAATACTAAAACCATGAAGACCTTTATTGGACCACAACTTCGCCGATTGCGAAGAGACGCCAAAGAGACGCAAGCACAAATGGCGCGCAAATTAGGAATAAGCACTTCTTATGTCAATTTACTTGAGAAAAACGAACGGAGTGTGTCCGTTCCAGTACTTCTAAAACTCATTGAAATTTATGGCGTAGATTGGCGCGATATTGCCCAAGATGATAACACTGCTCAATTAGCTGACTTAAAAGCAGCGTTACAAGATCCATTATTCGTCTCTGAACAACCCGACATAATTCAACTGCGTTCCGCGTTATCACATAGTCCTGACCTAGCAAGTTCTTTTCTTCGCTTACATCGTGCTTATCAAGCGGTGACCGATCAATTAATGGCAGTCGCCGAAGCAGGTGGCACAGAAGTCGGAAGGCCAAACCCGTCACCGGAAACAGCCGTTCATACATTTTTTCGAGAACGTCGCAATTATTTTCCAGAGCTTGAAACGAAAGCGGCGGAGTTCTGGGAAGGGCAAACGATTGCACCCGACGATATCTATACTGCCTTGAAGGCACGCTTGCTGGAGAAATTTAAGATTAAGGTTGTTATCATTTCTGTTGAAGACATGTCTGGAGCGCTTCGCGATTATAGTGAATTTCAAAGGATCGTACGATTAAGTGAGGCACTTGATCACCCCAATCGCGTATTTCAACTTGTTCATGTCTGTTGCCTTATTGAACAACAAGTCACCCTTGATAAAATTCTGTCTTCATCTGGCGTGATTGACAATCGCAGAAAAACGCGTTGCAGAGTTGAGTTAGCAAATTACTTTGCCGCTGCTGTCTTGATGCCGTACGATAACTTCTTGCATGAAGCAATTTCAAAAAAATATGACTTTGCTCGATTGTCAGCCCAATTTGGCGTGAGTTTTGAACAGGCCTGTCACCGAGCTACAACACTGCAAAAGTCAGGTGCGCAAGGTGTTCCATTTTTTTTCTTTCGAATTGACAAAGCGGGTAATGTCACAAAACGCTTCAATGCGACTGACTTTCACTTGGCTGAATATGGCGGTGCATGTCCCCGATTAGATGTTCACGCCTCTTTTCGAACACCTGAGCAAATTCTCACGCAATTTGTTCAAATGCCGGACAGCAGTCGATTTTTTGTTTTCTCCCGTACCGTTGCACGTCCTGTTACCTCAAGGCATGAGCAAGATTTAAGTTTGGCGATTGCAATGGGGTGCTCGATTGAACATATTGGTGCAATTGGCTACGCTGAAGGTTTTGAAATGACTCTTGAGCGAACAACACCCATTGGCATTAACTGCCGAATTTGCCCAAGAAAGAACTGCGATCAACGCGCTTATTCCGCGACAATTCTAACAGATCCGTTGGATGCACGAAAACGGGGTGCTACAAGTTATGACAGCTAAAAACATTTTTTCAGCCCACGAGTTACTAGCAAGTGCGGATGATACTCAAAAAAATAAAAAACTTGCCTCCCATTTAGAAAATCGTTAATTACACCATTGCGGACGTAGCTCAGTGTCTAGAGCGTTACCTTTCCCGGGTAAAGGTCATGAGTTTAATTCTCATCGTCCGCTCCATTTATTTTGTATCCAGTACGAAGTACCTTGCCCTAACAATAGGTTGCTGGCGGTACAAAGTCAGTTTAATTACCTTACTGGTGTTGAGCGCGGAAACTATATCATGCCCTCGTATTGACGATAAAGGTTAAAGAACGTAAAGAAAACAGATGATCCACTTAACCAGTGCGAGATTAAACAATGACCGATGCGATTTTCGACACTTTGGCTGTGACGCGCCAGCTCAAAGCCAAAGGCTTCAATGCTGATAATGCTGATCAGGCTGAAGCGATCACCGAAGCCGTACGCTCTGGGGTAACCGGGGGCGTCGCAACGAAGGCCGATATTGCAGACCTGAAGACGGAGTTTGCGAAATGTGAAACGCGATTGATCCTGACCATGGGCGGGATGATTGCCGTAGCGGTTGCCATTCTCGGAATTCTTATTCGCTGGCCCGCGTCGCCACCTATTTGATCCCTATGAGCGGGCTCTCAAAAGAAATGTCGTTCTCTTCAGAAATAATTTCGCTGACTCTTTTTAGGAAAAAGCCGATAAAGATCCTTATCGGACATGAATTTATAAGTATATGAAATGGTCGATGATTGTCTTTTTGGGTTATTGATTGTAACCAGCGCGATGAGTCACGCGTTAACTCTTGAATAGCATCAAGAATGTATTCTTCGTTCTTGAGAAGAAGAAAAAAAGAAGCCCACCTTGCTAAAATTATGAATGGATTAACAGAAGAGACGATACAAGCAAAAAAATTGAATTGCAACAATATCTGAAATTTTACGATGGATGTGCCGGGAGTTATGGGGATAGTGTGGAAATTTTTCGGAAGAGAATCACTAAAAAAGTCAAATTAGGAGAAATCATTGCAAATTAAAAGAAGTAGCTATTTATAACATGGAAAATGATCCATGCTTTATTCAACTTATATTTGATGAAAGCTCAATTACAAAAGATCTTATTATTCGAATGGTGCGAATGAATTTTTCTAGATTATCAATGATAAAGCGATAAACTAAGAGGCATATACAAATATTGGGATACCGAGGATCTCAATATAGGGAGAAATGATATCGGATTGATTATAACCAGTGCAAGTTCGCCGAGGCGATTTATTTCAACATATACGCAATTCAATAATCCCAAAAGTTGTTTATAAAAAACTAACAATATTCACCCCTCAATATTGTTCCTGAAAAATTCACCTATTTCTTAAATGGGCAGTTTTAAATTGATTCGCTAAATGTCATCGTTATATTAACGTTTTATTTTTGACATAAGTTTCTCCTTTAAATTAAGCACCAGAAAACCAATAACCACCCAGGAAGCAAAAAACGTTTGACGCTGGCGCTCTATTAAACTCAGCGCTAGAAAACCAATAACCACCCAAATAAGAAGCTCAAACTGAGCGAATGGCGTTCCCCGTAACCAATGTCCTAACATGCCGCCATTAGGACGAAAACCAAGTTCACCAAGAAAACTTCGGCGGCTCCAAAGCTCTACTGGCCAAAAACGCGAAATATATAGCAAAAGAATAGTCACAAGGCAGACTATCAAAATAGCCAAGACACGCTTCATGGAAATACCTCTAAACTACCTTCATCAGCTAAAAAGACTGCGATACTACCACGCTGCTCTATACGCCCCTCTAGCGATACATAAATACCCACTTTTTCCAATAATGTATCAGAAATTGGTCCACCATCTGCATTACCAATCAATAAATACTCATGAGTTTGAACAGGTTTTGTCGTTACAAAAACTGGCGGTACACCACCTTCAATACACAGTTCTGCGCAGGCCTTATGTGCAATACCACGGCCTGGGCGCATTGCTCCTGCATAACACTTTCCATCACAAATTTCTCCCACTAATCGCCACCGCCCTAAGTCTAAAGGATCTGAAATCGATTGTTGATTTTCAACAACTGACAAATTTCGTCTCGGATTTGAAATTTGCAACATGCGGAGTGTGCCGCGATTCAAAATAATACCGGTCGCGCTAATAGACGTGCTACTAAGATTACTCGCATGTGGTTCAACGCCAAATTTTCCCGCACCAGACAGCATAAGAGTTTCTCCAGCGTCAATAGCACTTGAGCCCTCAGTTACATGAATCATTGGATATGGTAACGTTTCCAATACGCCTGAAACAGTTTGTCGTCCTAAATCAAACCGAAACCGTCCGTCGCCCGGATCATTTTGAGATAGCCCGATTGCCCAAGCTGAAAAAATAAACGCGGCAAAAAAAGCCAAAAAGGTCATTATAAAAAGCAACCAAAGTTTTTGCGGGACAGGCAAATATCCGATGAAGAAAAGTTCCTTTTTCGTCATACCGAATCCTCTTTCTCGACATTCAAAGGCTCAACTGGTGTACCAGGCGGATTTGCTCTCTCATCAACCTCTACAATACCTTCTCGTACCCGAATTTGATAAGTTGCGATTTTCTCCGTAAATGGTGCCGGCGAACGACCGTTGGTAACATCATACTGAAACCCATGCCATGGACATGTCACAAAACAGTCGATAATTTTTCCTTCACCTAGAGGCCCATTCTGATGGGCACAGGCATTAGAAATTGCTGATAACTTTCCATTATGCAAAAAAACTGCAATACGATCACCCGTATCAATTCGTGCCACTCTTGCATAACCTTCTTCAATTTCTTGAACAGGGAAAAGGGCATGCCAATAAGCATCTACACGGTGCAACGCACTTGAATCTGTTGTTTCCAACTCACATCGTCTTGCCATTAAATGTAAGCCCACAACAAGAGCAACACACAACACAACCAAGAACCCAAATATTGAAACAGGTTGATCCTGTAAAGTGCCCAATCCAATATGAGCAACAACGGCTGCATAAGCTGGATAAATTAAATAATGCAACGATTTCCAAATTCTTGGCGTTAAAAACTTAAGCCAAAAATCATGACTGGTTGTCGCGAGAATGATCAGACAAAGAAGTGCAAATATACCAAAAGACTCAAAAGGAAAGCCAAGGAGTTGATTGTAGGCCGTATTCGTGCCAAACAACGCAACATATCGATCTGTCGGTGAGAATACAAAATACCACCGAATTACAAAACTCGCATGTGAAAAAGCGACAAAACATGTCAAAACACCCAAATGTCGCCGATTATATAAAAGAGGTAAAAACCGACGGTCAATCCGAGCAAGTGGTCCGATAACCAAAATTGCGGTTAGAAGAAAAAACGCGCAGCTGCCAAATGCCCGCATATTTTGAATTTGAGGGGTAATTGATGGATCATATGTCAATTGATCAGGAATAATATGCACAAACACCCATAAGAATCCCATAATGATTACCAATAGGGCAAAATCATACAAGAACTTAAAAACATTCCATTGGACAGGCACATACTTAACGCTCATTAGCTCATATCCAATTTTACTGGAGCAATATTGATCGATCGTTCTTGATGAATTGCAAAAGATATTAAAAGCGTTCCGACGAGAATAATCATCAACAAGATAGTTACTATCCCATGACTGCGGCGCGGTGCAGCTTTAATGTGACGATTTATATCTCGACCGGTCGATACTACCCACCATCTCCAAATAACGAGCGGCCAAATAACTAAAATTCCCGGAATCAATAGAGGCCGGAAGGCAAAAGCACCATGAGCATCTTCATCGACTTGTCCGATGCCAATTAGCAGAAACGCACCTGCCACCAATGCGCCAACTCCAAGCCAAACTTGTATGAGAAAAACAAGAGTTTCTGCGACCATTATTGTACGCCTCCAAATCGCACGCCCGATAGTCTTTGCATTTCAGGTTTCCACGTCACTAAATCATCAATTGAAAACTTTCCAAGATGATCATGTCCACATGCGCGCGCCATGACTTGCATGAGTTCTATTGTCGCTGCAAAAAAGTTTGATAATTGTTGTGCAGATTTTTCCACAACCAAACGGCTAACTAAATGGGGTTTTTGTGTAGCAATACCTACTGGACAATTATTAGTGTGACAGGCGCGCATCGCAATACAACCAATGGCTTGCATCGCTGAATTCGAAACAGCCACGGCGTCTGCGCCAAGTGCTAAAGCCTTAATGAAATCGGGTGCTGTACGCTGACCACCTGTAATGATGAGTGTGACATCTTGCCGTTGACGTTGGTCAAGAAACTTTCGTGCACGCGCCAAAGCGGGAATAGTAGGTACCGATATATGATCACGAAAAAGCGTCGGAGCTGCCCCCGTCCCACCACCACGCCCATCCAAAATGATGTAATCAACGCCGACCTCTAAAGCAGCATCTATGTCTTTTTCAATATTTTGTGCCGAAAGTTTATAACCGATTGGAATCCCACCTGTACGATCTCTTACTTCATCAGCAAAGCTTTTTATTTGAGACAGTTTGTCCCAATCTGGAAATCGGGAAGGCGAAATCGCGGACTCACCTTCACGCAGGCCACGGACATCTGCAATTTTGCCTTTAACTTTTTGTCCAGGTAAATGACCGCCAGTTCCTGTTTTCGCGCCTTGACCGCCTTTAAAATGAAACGCTTGCACTTTCTCTAATTTATCCCACGAGAAACCAAATCGACCAGACGCTAGCTCATAAAAATACCGTGAATTTGCGGCTTGCTCCTCAGGCAACATGCCTCCTTCCCCTGAACATATTCCGGTACCAGCAGTTTCTGCACCTATTGCTAAGGCAAGTTTGGCTGGCTCGCTAAGCGCACCGAAACTCATATCAGAGACAATTATGGGGATATCCAAAGATAAAGGTTTTTGAGCGTTTGGTCCAATAATGACATTTGTCCCAACTGGATGGTCATCAAGAAGCGGTAGGTTAGCCAACTGTCCCGTTACAAGTTGGATGTCATCCCAATTTGGAAGTTCATTACGAGGCACTCCCATCGACTCAACGACACCATGATGTCCGGTCTTTGTTAACCCGTATTTTGCGTAATGCTGTATTTCTTTATTTTTTGATTCTTCGTCAATTCCGTGACTTGTATCGGCATATATTCCAAGATACTCATCTCGATTAAATGGTTGTGGGTTTTCTTCAGCCCATCTCATTATCTCATCTGAATCAACAAAAACCTCATCCTGTTCTATCCAAGACGAGAATTTCCTGAGTTTTTCATCATTTGCATATTCTGATACACCTGTATCTAGTCGATAATCCCAATCATGAACTCCGCAAATGAGATTTTCTCCTACGATATGACCATCAGACATAAGTGCGCCGCGATGTAAGCAACGCCCATAGAATACAGATATCTTATCATCCCAGCGGACGACGACCAAATCAACTTCGTCGACAATCGCATATGTCGGTTCGCGATCCTTTAATTTTGAAAACAGCGCAACAGCTTGAGGTTTCATGCAATATCCTTCTTGATATGAAATACCTTCAAGTTATTCAAAAATCTGTTGTAATCTTAAGTTGAACAAGACCTTCAACGCGCATCTTTTGCTAAGATATTTTCAATTCTGGTACTCATTTGACGCTCATAAACCAATACATCATAAGAAAATACAAATAACAATTTAAGTTAGAAAGGTAAACAAGATAAATGTTACGCTAATATATCCGCACGAAACTTTGTAGGTCAATTTGCCAAAAAAATACTACCATGCATATAGAGAATCAAGTATATTTTCGTCTCCAAAATACTAGACATATATAATCAACTCTATTAATTTTTGTCGACTCAACCTCAAAAAATCCTAAAAAATTGAATCCCTGTTTTTGCTTGTAAAAGTCACAAAATTCGCATTTCTATACAATGTCGTCTACCGTGAGGCTTCTTGCCAAGTTGGAATAATGTGCTAGTGCTTTTTAAGCATGAAAGGTAAAAAACATTTTGTATTCGTAAAAAAGCCTAGCAGAATTGATGCCTGTAAAGTGCTAAAATCTCTTTCCTATCTGGGTTTTGATCAGTATCTTCAAGTTGAAAAAACCGGTTGGGTACTTTATTTGGAAGGTGCTACAGATTTTCAATCCTAACAACTTTTTTAAAAAAGCCTGAATACACTGATACAATTCAAGAACCTCAAAAACCATTTGTTCGTTATGTTGGAAACCAAACTGAAAAAACAAAAGAACATTTTCTTGAGTTGCGAGAAGCTTATCCGTGTCTTCGGGTAATCACCATTTTTTCGCAAATTCAATAATTTATCAATTACCGAAATTCTTCAACATTGAAGCAATCTAACCAAAACTTAGAGAAAATTAAATAAAAAAATCTCAAACCAGAGCGGTTTCTGGCAGAGCAAAAGGTATAAGCTGTGCAGATCATCAGAGCGCACAAGCCGCAAAAGCTGGCGCTAATTCTGCGAGAATAACACTAGTATATCAACTTTATTATATTGATGGGTATAGGGACTTGAGTTTGATGCGGGCGCCGTCGGTTGTGAACCGCCAGTTGACGGAGTGTTGGGCGGCGTTGCGATGATCCTGCCAGGCACGTACTTCCCGAACCATTGTCTCCCGGTCAGGAATGCGTCGCGCAAGGCATTGCCGCGTGAGCACATTGATCTCAATTTCAGCGATGTTCAGCCAAGAGCCGTGTTTTGGTGTGTGATGAATCTCGAAGCGGTCCGCAATTCGTTTGGCCTCCGCCGGCTCAAAGCGCTCATAGAGGGTTGAGAGTTTATGCGTGTTAAGGTTATCCATCACCAGAATGATCCTTTTGTCGGGAAAGTGCACATCCGCCAGATCCTTTAACACATCAGCGAAATCCTGTTTGGTTCG
>JAPORV010000294.1 GCA_026710055.1 Aestuariivita sp. | reverse complement strand
CACATATTTCGGTTAAGTCAACACGTTGAAAAATATACTTTTATGCATGGTAAAACTCTTGAAATTTGAGAAAAATAGGGGTTTTTTTTCAGGCACTACATAGTTTGCGGTTGTTAATTGAATGTTAGCAAAAATAATTATCAAAATATAATTTTGAAACGTAGCAAAGTTAATACTGTATATAGGTTTTGATGGTATTTTGAATAGTAGACCTGAACTAAACACTTAAAACTGAATGCATATTAGAATTGATGAATGCAGCTATACTTAAAAAAAGTAAAAAAATAAGACCAGCATCTCGATTAGATCGAAATAATTTCAAAAGCGTCTTTGTATCGTCGAAAACAAAGTTTTGTCTTTGCCATTCGAGATGAATGCACATTGCGGCAACACCCATAATTGAAATCAAAAGCCCGTAAACTTTAGCCACTGGAATTACTGCGACAATAACTGCAAGGCTCATTAGAGCGATCGCTGCCGTGAGAAATCTCAGCAGCCATATTGGTGTTTTCTTTCCAAATAAAATCGCTGTAGATTTAATCCCAATGAGAGCGTCATCATCTCTGTCTTGATGGGCATAAATTGTGTCATAAAAAAGCGTCCAAAATATCCCCGCACCATATAATAAAACGGAGGCCAAGTGGAGAGAACCGGTATGTGCTGCCCAAGCAAGAAGCGCTCCCCAATTGAAGGCAATTCCGAGAAAAATTTGAGGCCACCAAGTGAAGCGTTTGGCAAAAGGATATATCGCTACGGGCAACAAAGATAAAACTCCAAGAGCAATTGTCGTTAAATTGAAAGTCAATAAAATACAAAAAGCACCAATCGCTTGAACACACATCCAAATTATTGCTGAAGACACGCTGATTTGCCCAGACGCAATCGGGCGTGATTTTGTGCGGACGACTAAGCGGTCAAAATTACAATCGGTGATATCGTTCCATGTACATCCAGCGCCCCGCATTAGCATCGCGCCAATGGCACAACCTAAAGCAATCCAGGCATCTTCCAAGCGTAATTGTTTGGTGTTAAGAATACCAAGAGCGAGTCCCCACCAACATGGTATCAGCAACAACCATGTTCCAATCGGTCGGTCAATTCTCGAAAGTCGGAGGTAAGGTCTCATTCCGATAGGTGCATATTTGTCAACCCAATTGTTTGCTGAGGCATCGGACACCTGTTGGTCTGGTATAGGTGCGTGTTTTTGCATATCTATATTTCCATGACTTCAAAGATAAGACTTTACGTAAAACATAATTTAGGTACCGGGCAAACGGTTTCTCTAAACCGAAAGCAAGCACATTATCTTTTTACAGTGATGCGTCGCAAGCCCCATGACGAGATATTAATATTCAATGGCCGTGACGGCGAGTGGAAAGCTGAAATCCTTAATACAAAAAAAAATACAGAAGAACTTACTTGCGTAAAAAAAATTCGTTCAGCCAAATTACTTCCCGACTTATGGTTGCTTTTTGCGCCAATAAAGCGGAATCGAACTGAATTTATTGTCGAAAAAGCCACGGAACTAGGGGCTTCTCGCATAATCCCAGTCAAAACAGAGTTCACCAATTTAGCAAGTATTCGCTTAGAGCGTCTCGTTGTTTATGCGATAGAAGCAGTTGAACAGTGTGGCGGGATATCTGTGCCGGAAATTACACAGATACAAGCGCTAAATAAGATATTGACGCAGTGGCCAAGCAACCGACACTTAATGTTTTGTGATGAAAAAGAAGTTCCAAAAAGGGCAAATTTTTCAACAATGCAAAGAGGACCATGGGCCATTTTAATTGGTCCAGAAGGAGGATTTTCAAACGCTGAGAGAGCGCAAATTAAATCCCTGCTTCATTCATATCCTTTCAGTTTGGGTCCGCGTATTCTTCGCGCTGATACGGCTGCTGTCGCTGCAATCGCTCTTTGGCAACAAGCTCTCGGAGAGTGGGAATAAACCCTCAAGTGCAGCGATTCCCGCTAGAATACTTTTTCTTTTATTTTCATATCAGTTACGCAATTTAAAAAAATTACTTTTCGTATAATTTTTGCACCAAAATTGAGACTTTAATGTTATTTTGGAACATTTTTTCTACTTTTCTCAATGACTTAGAGTTCGAATACCACTCGTTACTATTCACCCGAGTTAGCGGGAATTGCTGCCTCAAGTAGATTGACGGTTGTCCATAAATGTGCAAAATGTGCGAACTACTGAAACTTAAGTCATTTGCTTTGACGAAACCATATCCACTTATTTTTATGGTGTCTGAAACCACCAATTATACTTTGTAACTTTCAACCCATTCAGGTTAATGCATTCATAATAGGATTAGCAGGATACGAAGTGACCCATTTCATCAGAAGCGATAAAATAATAACGCTTATTTTTTTGATTTTATCATGCGCCATAAAGACTTTAATTTTGGGATAGATTGATAAGTGATTAGCGAATGATATTATAGGCTAAAAAAGCATTGAGCGAGAATTTTCATGTCAAGAATATTTGCCAAAAGAGTAAGTGAAATTGAATTTCAGATGAATTAAATCGCTTACATGTATATTTGCATTGACTTACGGGTTATTTTGTTCGCAGAAAAAAGCAATTATTTTAAATAAGTGGAATTCATTGATGTCCATTCCGCAGTCCGGTGGCGGCCCCGTTGAGCGCTATGAGCAATTAGCTGAATATATCGAGTCTGGCTGCAAGCCTCAACAAGATTGGCGTATCGGTACTGAACATGAAAAGTTTGGGTATTGTAAAGACACACTTAAACCACTGCCTTATGATGGAGAACAGTCGATAGTGGCAATTCTCGAAGGTTTGCGAATGCGACATGGCTGGCAGCCTTTACATGAGGGTGACAAACTCATTGGGCTACAAAAGGATAATGCAAATATTTCCTTAGAACCCGGCGGTCAACTAGAGTTATCGGGTGCACCTCTTGAGACAATTCATGAGACCTGTGATGAAGTAAATTCGCATCTTGATGAGGTGAAAGATATTGCTGATCAAATTAATGCTGGCTTTATTGGATTAGGTGCTGCGCCAATTTGGAAGCATGAAGATGTTCCGATGATGCCCAAAGGGCGTTATAAATTGATGGACGCATATATGCAAAAGGTTGGTTCAATGGGACGCGCAATGATGCGTCGAACCTGTACCGTTCAAGTGAATTTAGACTTTTCTTCTGAGACTGATATGGTCAAGAAGCTCCGAGTTGCTTTTTCACTACAGCCGGTCGCAACGGCATTATTTGCAAATTCTCCCTTTTTTGAAGGCCGTCCAATTAAATATAAGAGTTGGAGATCGCATATCTGGCGCCATTTAGATGCTGATCGAACAGGAATGTTATCATTTATATTTGAAGATGGCTTTGGCTTTGAACGTTGGGTTGATTATGCAATCAATGTTCCAATGTATTTTGTTTATCGTGATGGGCATTATGTTGATGCGTTAGGACAATCTTTTCGGGACTTCATGAATAAAGAATTACCAGCATTGCCAGGTCAAATGCCAACTCTAAATGATTGGGCAGATCATCTTACAACCATTTTCCCAGAAGCCCGCATTAAGAAATTTATTGAAATGCGTGGAGCAGACGGCGGTCCTTGGCGAAGGCTTTGTGCGTTGCCAGCATTTTGGGTTGGACTGATTTATAATCAAACTGCGCTTGATGCCGCATATGATTTGACCAAAAACTGGTCACAAGAAACTCGAGAAGCTCTGCAAAAATCCGCAAGTATTCATGGGTTGCAAGCAGAAATTGAAGGAATTAAATTACTTGAATTGTCACATCAGGTTCTTGAAATTGCAGAATTTGGTCTTGTAGCGCGCGGCAAAACTGGCGTCGGTGGGCTAGTGCAAGATGAGACTCATTTCTTGAATGCACTTAAGGAAAGTGTCGAAACTGGAAAAACTCCAGCTGATGACTTGCTTCATCATTACTATTGCGATTGGAATGAAGATTTGATGTCAATTTATGATGCTTACAGCTACTAAAGAACATTTTTGTTATTTTTTAAATTAATTTTCAGTTCAGTACCAGAAATAATTCTTTTGATATTTTCTCTATGCCGCAGAGCAATCAAGGTAGCTAGCGTAATGCTTAAAATAATTTTATCATTGAAGCCAAGACTTATGACAGCAACAAATGATCCTACTGTTGCAACGAGTGCAGCAAGAGACGAAATGCGGAAAATAATCGCTGTAAATATCCATAGACAACAACAAATTAATCCAATGAACCAAACATAGGCCAACCAAATCCCAAAGAATGTAGCGACGCCTTTACCTCCACGAAATCCCATCCAAATTGGAAAACAATGTCCAACTAATGCAAAGAGTGCCGCTAACTGAATTGCATCATCAGAGGCAAAAACCTGTGAAATATACACTACAATAGTGCCTTTACCAGTATCAAGCAATAATGTCACGGCAGCAGCCGTTTTATTGCCTGTACGGAGGACGTTAGTTGCACCTATATTTCCAGAACCAATTTTCCGTAAATCACCTAATTGTAAAATCTTTGAGAGTAAAATACCAAAAGGAATTGATCCGAGAATATAGGCAATACCACATAGCACCAAAATAATGTGTAGATCAGTTTCAAAAGTCGGCATCAATTCAAGGGAAACTTTCTTTTGCCAGCAATCCACGTTCCAAGGACTTTCCCTTGTAATTTTTCTCCATCAAATGGCGTATTTTTGCATTTTGATATCAAAGTTTGCCTATCAAGAATAAAGGGATAGTCTGGATCGAAGAGAATAAGATCACCGTCCATTCCGCGCCTCAAACAGCCAGCGTTTAATCCTAGTCTATTCGCTGGGTTATGTGATAGCGCCTTAAATAGACAGGGCAGGTCAAGCGCCGATGAGTGGTAGAGTCGCAAAACCGCAGGCAAAAGAGTTTCAAGAGCAACAGCGCCACTTGCGGCTTCAGCAAACGGTAAACGCTTACTTTCTTCATCTTGCGGCGTATGCATCGACGAAATGATATCAATTAAACCATCTCTTAAGGCATTAACGACTGCTATTCGATCACTTTCTGATCTCAGCGGTGGCTTAACTTTAAAAAACGTTCGATAATCGGCTACGTCCAGCTCATTAAGTGTTAAGTGATGAATTGAAACACCAGCAGTGATATCGGATCCGTTTTCTTTCGCACGGCGTAGTGCTGGAAGTGCATTATGTGTTGTAAGTTGATCAACGTGGTATTTTGCTCCTGTATGCTCTACCAGTGCAAGGTCTCGTTCAAGGCCTATTCGTTCTGCAATGGTGGATACACTTGGCAAACCCTTTAGTGAGGCAAATTTTCCAGACGTTGCAGCGGTTCCGCTAGAAAATACCGACTCTTGCGGATGTCCGATGACTAATGATTCGCACGACTTGGCATAAGCCAATGCACGTAATAAGACACGCGGATTCGCGACCACATGATCACAATCAGTGAATGCGGATGCGCCAACATCCATTAATAACTTGACTTCTGTCATCTCCTTTCCTTCACGCCCTTTTGTAAGTGCCGCCATCGGAAGGACATTAGTTAATGAGGCCTCGCTGGCTCTGCGCATCACAAATTCGAGAGTTTCAGGCGTATCAATTGCTGGTAATGTATCAGGACGAATAGCCATCGTGGTAATGCCACCGGCAACAGCCGCTAGTCCAGCGGATTGGTAACTTTCTTTGTGGCGTTCACCCGGTTCACAGACTTTAACGCCAATATCAATAATTCCAGGAGCGAGACAATGCCCTTCGCAGTTCACAAGATGAGCAGTATCCACTGTTGGAGGATTACCTGTTCCAGTGTCGGCAATTTTCCCGTTACGTAACAGCAACCAACCCTTATTCGTTTCGCCTTTTTCAGGATCAATAAGGCGAGCGTTCATAAAAACTGTATTTTTCATTGATAAGTTAACAATTTTAGGGCTGATGCTTTTTGTTTTGTATTGTTGTGAAAAGGATTGGAAAAATCAGCTGTCCTGTACCTTGGAACTAAATTCAACGAAGTGTAAACAAAAAAATATCAGTTTCTTAAAAGCGTTGAATAACAAAATATCAAAAAAATAGAATTAACTGTTTATTATGATACTTTATTTGAAGGTAGAGATTTTTTTGAAGTCAAGTATATCATTGATTTATAGAACAAATTATTCTTAATTGTTATGGAACTTTTTGAAATGAATATCACTCATATCGTAAACTTCGCGCCCGAAATCAGAATATCTGAATCTAATATGATAGCTTTTTCCAAAAGTGTGTTAGGCGATTTATGCTAATTTAAGTGATCATAGAGTAGCGACACAAATTCGGAAATATTTAAAGATCTATTAACAAAAATTAAATTAATTCTGTTTGCTGATTTTCTTTCCAAGACTGTGAAAGTAAATGCAAGACTGCCATCCGAACAGCCACTCCCATTTTAACTTGCTCCTCAATGACTGAACGATTAATATCATCAGCAATAGCTCCATCAATTTCCACTCCGCGATTCATTGGTCCAGGATGCATTACAATAGCATCATCCTTTGCATAGGAAAGCTTTTGGGCATCAAGTCCATAACGATAAAAATACTCACGTTCTGAGGGAATATAACCGCCATCCATACGTTCTTTTTGTAAGCGCAACATCATCACAACATCAACATTCTTTAAGCCTTCAATCATGTTGTCATAGACTTCAACTCCGAATTGATTGATTTCAGAAGGCATAAGTGTTGGAGGGCCGATTAGCCTTATGCGATTTTCTGTCTTTCCTAATAAAAAAATATTAGAGCGTGCAACTCTTGAATGAGAAATATCACCGCAGATCGCTATATTTAATCTTTTTAGACGACCTTTTGCTCGACGGATTGTCACTGCATCTAATAATGCTTGCGTTGGATGTTCATGTTGTCCGTCACCAGCGTTAATTACGGAGCAATTCATCTTTTGTGCCAGCAAATTGACCGAGCCAGAACTTGGATGTCTCACAACCAATAAGTTAGGATGCATGGCATTAAGCGTTAATGCAGTATCAATTAGAGTTTCCCCTTTCTTGATTGAGCTGGCTTGCATGACCATATTCATGACATTGGCACCAAGCCGTTTTCCTGCCAGTTCAAAACTAGCTTGAGTGCGCGTTGAATTTTCAAAAAACATGTTGATCTGGGTTAGGCCCTTCAACATTTTCTTCAGACTTTTACGCTGATTATTCTCATTCGCATAGTAATCTGCTAAATTAAGAATGACATAAATTTCTTCGGGTGTTAATTGCTCAATTCCTAATAGATGTTTATGTGCGAACGACATAAAAACTCCCCTTCCCCCCAAAACTTTCTTTAGCATATTTATTAAGATGTGGTACAACAAGAAAGTAATCATGCCTTTTAAATTTCGAATGGTGTATTTTTTACTAATGATGACTGAATTCAATCAAGACTTAGTTTTGTATCAGCTTGAGTGGCTTACTGAACTTGGCGCAAATGAAGCCATTGGCGATGAGGAAATCAATAGGTTAGAAATATCAAAAAAAGAAAAGACGCTTATTCAGTCAAACGCTCAAAACAATATAGGGCAGATGCAACGGTCTGATGTTTCTAAATCCAACGCATTTGATGTTGCGAGTAATCTGGCGCAGCAGGCAAATAATACTGAGCTATTAAGAGAGGCAATTCAACAATTTGATGAATTTGAATTTAAGAAAGCCTCAGGAAATATTGTTTTTGCTGATGGCGTTTTCGGGTCAAGGGTGATGATAATTGGTGATGCTTCAAGCGCTGCTGAAGACAAGAAAGGGATGCCGTTTGTTGATGGTCCAGGCTTACTTCTTGACAATATGATTAACGCCATTGGATTAAGCAGGAAAAAGTCAGTTTATATAATTAACGCATTGCCTTGGAGGTTGCCAGCGCGCCAACTGCGAGAGGACGAAATTCTAATGTTTCAACCGTTCTTGCAGCGGCATATTGAACTGGCAAATCCTGAATTTTTGCTTTTGATGGGGGCATTAAGCCCTAAGATTATTTGGGGCATGGAATTTGTTGAGAAGCAACGTGGCGTATGGCATGAAGTGTTTGGCAAACAAGCCCTCGTGATGCACCATCCTGTACAATTAATTCAAACGCCAACACTAAAGCGTGAAGCCTGGCAAGACTTGTTGAAGTTAAAAGCGGCTTTAGAATCATAGAGAAGTACCTTGCGTCAGTTTGATCAAAGGGCAGCAATTCCCGCTAACTTGGGTGAATAGTAACGAGTGTCATTCGAACTCTAAGTCTTTGAGAAAACTAGAAAAAAATGTTCCAAAAATAACATTAAAATCTCAATTTTGGTGCAGAAATTTTACGAAAAATAATTTTTTTAAATTGCGTCAATATATGAAATAAAAGAAAAAATGTTCTAGCGGGAATTGCTGATCAAAGGAAAGACAACCATAATGTCCATTGATGAAAATAGAGACTTTATTCCAATTAATATTGCGTTACTAACTGTATCAGATAGCCGAAGAATTGAAGATGATCGTTCTGGACAACTGCTCTATGATCGGGTGACGTCAGCAGGACATTCCGTTATGGCGTCTCAAATTCTACCAGACGAAAAAAACCTCATTGAAAATCAACTGAAACGATGGATTCAGGACGATGAAGTTGATGTGATTATTTCAACAGGCGGGACGGGTTTAACTGGTCGAGATGTAACAGTTGAAGCGCATCACGCCGTTTATGAAAAAGAAATTATTGCTTTTGGCACGATATTTTCCGTGATATCAATGAAGAAAATTGGTACGAGTGCAGTGCAGTCGCGTGCGACCGCAGGGGTCGCTGGTGGGACATATTTGTTTGCACTTCCCGGGAGCCCGAATGCTTGCAGGGATGCTTGGGACGAAATACTGAAGTATCAATTGGATTATCGTCATCGACCTTGTAATTTTGTTGAAATACTACCCCGACTCGATGAGCATCATCGGTGAAAGTGATATCTTGTAAAGTTACTTGTTCGATAATTTGGCAATTTGCTTTTGAATGCTAGTTTATCTAGTATCATTAATTATATTTGGAAATTGAATGCGTTTTTTGCGGCAAAGCTTAACAGGTGTGTTATTGATGGCAATAACGCTCGGCTTGTTAGCGTATGCAATTCATTTAATTAGTACAGCAGTGCAAGAAAGGTTGGCATATCAATCTGTTGCACCTGCGGTGCGCGAACGCGTGTTTGCCGTTAATGTTATTCGCGCAGTTGAAACTAGTGAGATACCGACACTTGAGACTTTTGGTGAAATTCGAAGCAGACGGACTCTTGAATTACGTGCCGCCGTTGGTGGTCGTATCATTTCGCTTGCGCCGGAATTCGCTGAGGGAGGTGTAATTAAGTCTGGGCAATTCTTATTTCAAGTTAATCCAGCAGATCAATTGGCGGAAGTTGATCGAGAGCAGAATAACCTTTTTGAGGCCCAATCGGAAGTTCGTGATGCAAATCGTTCGTTAAACCTTGCAGAGGAGGATTTACTGGCCGCTGAAGCACAAGTCGACGTAAGAGAAAAAGCTTTTAGGCGACAAGAGGATTTGCAAAATCGTGGTGTTGGAAGCACGGCTGCGGTAGAGAATGCACAACTTGCGCTGACCCAGGCAAAACAACCTGTCTTGTCAAAAAAAATTGCTGTTGCTCAGACGAAAGCTCGTATTGATAAAGCTGCAACGCAATTAAATCGTGCAAAGCTGGAATTAGCTGAGGCAAAACGAAAACTTAGCGATACAAAGGTATTCGCAGCATTTGACGGCACCCTTAACAACGTTAATGTGATTGAGGGACGTTTGGTGCTACCTAACGAAAAACTTGCAGAACTGATCGACCCTTATAAACTTGAAGTCGCATTTCGTGTATCAACACGTCAGTATGTACGTCTACTTGACTTTGACGGATCTTTAATACCGTCTGATGTGACGGTTACCCTTGACGGCGCAGGAGCTGAATTAACGGCGATAGGAACTGTGAATAGAGATAGCGTTGGAGTTGGTGCCGTGCAAACGGGTCGTCTTCTTTATGCCACATTAGATTCTTCGGTTGGATTTAAGCCTGGGGATTTCGTCACGGTCAAAGTGCGTGAACCGCAGGTTGAAAATGTTGTTCGTCTCCCCGCGACGGCTTATGGATCAGACGGTACTATTTTGATAGTGGATGAGGAAAACCGTTTACAATCAATTCCTGCCAATCTCGTTCGGCGACAGGGTGACTCCGTGTTGCTAAGAGCACCTGGGTTGTCCGAGCGTAATGTTGTTCAAGCACGAACGCCTCTTTTGGGTTCAGGTATTTTAGTGCGTCCGTTGCAAGCTGATACGCCAAATGTGATGGAACCGGTAATGGTTTCGCTCGAAGCCGAACGTCGTGCTCGGTTAGTCGCTTTCGTTGAAGGTAACAAGTATATTCCGGCGGAAGCAAAGGAACGAATCTTAAATCAATTAGCGCAGGATGAGGTTCCAGCACAAATGGTGGAACGCCTTGAATCGCGCATCGGAGGGTAATGTGAAATCCCACAATACCCCCTTTCGTGCGGATGGAATTCTGTCGTATTTCACGCGGCATCCCACCGCGGCAAATTTATTGTTTGTTATTTTGTTTGTACTTGGCTTGCTGGCAATACCGAATATGAGGGCGCAGTTTTTTCCAGATGTAATTGTTGATAGTGTGAGTATTGATGTTACGTGGGATGGCGCTGGTCCAGAAGATATTGATAGTGCAATTGTACAAGCATTAGAACCATCATTGTTGATTATTGATGGCGTTGAGAGTTCAAGCTCATTTTCGCGTGAAGGTCGCGCGAAAATTGTCCTGAACTTCGAACCAGGATTAGATCTTAATCGCGCTGCTGATGAGGTGCAATTAGTTGTCGACTCTATCTCAACTTTACCCGAAGAAGCAGATGAACCAAAGGTGCGTCGAGAAAAATGGAGAGATCGGGTCACAGATCTTGTTATTTCGGGGCCTGTCGCGGTCGATCAGTTGGCGTTACTAGCTGATGAACTTGTCGTTCGTTTGTTTGGTGTTGGGGTAACAAGAACTACTATTCGCGGCATTGTTGATCCAGAGACAGTTGTCGAGGTTTCTTCTGCGCGTCTCATAGAGCATGATGTGACGATGATGCAGATTGCCACAGCGATTGCTGAGGAGGTTGATGCAGATCCAGCCGGCGAGGTTGATAGTGCTAATGCCCGTGTTCGTACGGGTGTTGAAAAGAGAACGCCGGAGGATATCGAACGTATTGTATTACGATCTAATGCGGATGGGTCAAAACTCTGGATTGGTGATGTTGGAACGGTTAGACTTGATGGTCGTGACAGAGAGCGTGCATACTTTGTTGGAGATCTTCCGGCAATATCAATTAGGGTTGATCGATCTGATACTGGTGATGCCATTGGCATTCAACGCTCTGTTGAGAAAGTTGTGGAAGACATGCAAACCAGTCTTCCTCAAGGTGTCACTGTTGAACTGATACGAACGCGCGCAGAGGCCATTTCTGGTCGATTAGATATTCTGTACAGTAATGGATTAATGGGGCTTGGTTTAGTATTGCTCCTGTTGTTTTTATTTTTAAATGTGCGCACCGCGTTTTGGGTAGCGGCTGGTATTCCAGCCGCGATGTTCGCAGCGGTTGCCTTAATGTATGCAGCAGACATTACCATCAACATGGTGTCACTATTTGGTTTAATTATCACCCTTGGTATTGTTGTGGATGATGCGATTGTTGTCGGTGAGCATGCAGATTATCGATATCGTAAATTTGGTGAAGATCCTTTTGAAGCGGCAGAGCGAGCGGCTCGCAGAATGGCCGCGCCAGTTTGCGCTGCGACTCTAACAACAATTATTGCTTTTTTTAGTCTAGTGAGTATTGGAGGGCGTTTTGGTGACTTAATTCGTGATATCCCGTTGACGGTCATTGTTGTTCTGATAGCATCGCTCGTCGAGTGTTTTTTGATTTTGCCCCATCATATGGCGCAGTCTTATATTAAATCCAAGCAGTTAGCTTGGTACGATTTGCCATCTCACTACGTGAATCTCGGATTTTGGTGGTTTCGAGAAATACTGTTCCGGCCATTTCTAAAGTGGGTTATTTGGGGACGGTATGTCATTATTGCCGCTGCAATTTGTATTTTGGCCTCTCAAATTGCATTTTTTATTCGCGGCGATGTTCAGTGGCGGTTTTTTAATGCGCCCGAACGCGGCTCGGTAACAGGAAATTTTGTCATGGCGGAGGGCGCGTCGCGTGCCGACTCGCGCGCAATGATGCGTGAATTACAACGTGCGACAGAAGTTCTCGGGCGTCAATATGAAGAGCGTTATGGGCGGAATCCACTCGACTATGTCATGGCTGAAATCGGTGGTAATGCCGGGCGTGGGTTAAGTGGCGTAGAAGCAAAGGCCAAAGACCTTCTGGGCGGTATTTCAATCGAGTTAATTGACGCAGATTTACGACCCTATTCCAGTTTTGCGTTTGTTGCAGAACTGCAGGATACAGTGCAGAGGCATCCATTGGTCGAAACAATTAGTTTTCGGGGCTGGAGATCTGGTCCTTCAGGCGATGCCCTTGATGTGAAGTTTTATGGAGCAAATGTAGATATTCTAAAGGCGGCTAGTTTAGATTTACAAACCGCGTTGTTGCAGTTTCCTGAAGTCTCAGCTGTTCAAGATAATTTAGCATATGACAAAGAGGAGTTGATACTAGATTTAACGCCCCAAGGACAAGCACTAGGTTTTACAATTGACTCATTGGGTAAAGCGCTTCGTGCTCAATTAAATGGGCTTGAGGCTGCAACATACCCATCTGGTCAACGCAGTGCCTCTATAAGAGTGGAATTGCCGGCCAATGAACTCACAGCCGATTTTCTTGAACGTATGCAAATGCGAAGTCCAAGCGGAAATTATGTCCCACTTGCTGACCTGGTAAAGGTTGAAAATAGAACGGGATTTACAACTGTTCGGCGCGAGAATGGTGTTCGTTTGATTTCTGTTACTGGCGATATTTCACAGGATGATCCTGCCCGCGCGGAAGAAATAATGCAAACGTTAACAAATGAAATTCTACCACAAATTGCCAGCGAACGACAACTCCAATGGAACTTGGCGGGGTTAAGTGAGCAAGAAGATAATTTTTTGTCTGATGCTCTAACAGGATTAATTTTATGTTTAACGGGTATCTTTCTGGTTCTTGCATGGATATTTTCCAGTTGGACAAGGCCAATTGTAATTATGGCGATCATTCCATTTGGATTAGTCGGTACGATATTCGGGCATAGTCAATGGGATTTGCCATTGAGTATGTTCACTGTCGTGGGACTAATTGGTATGGTTGGTATCATTATTAATGATTCGATCGTATTGATTAATACTATAGATGACTATGCGCGGGAGAGAGGATTGTTACCGTCGATCGTTGATGCTACAGTTGATCGATTACGTCCAATATTACTGACGACTTTAACAACAGTGCTTGGTCTCATGCCATTGCTTTTTGAAACTTCTCAGCAGGCATTATTTTTGAAACCTACTGTTATTACATTGGTTTATGGTCTTGGATGTGGAATGTTTTTGGTTCTTCTGGTTGTCCCTGCTTTGGTTGCTGCACAGGCGGATATTGGGCTGAGAATTTCAGTCATGAAACGGGCAATACGCGGTCCAAATCTTTTTGCGAAGGGGTTTGTGATCCTCGCAATTACCCTTGTATTGTCATGGTTGCTAGCAACTATGGGATTTGTTTTTGTTTCTGGGGCGATGCCAGATAGTTTGAAAAGACTATCGCCAATCAACGATTCGTTAACAGAATTCCAGCATGCCTTTTTTTACTTTATTGCAGGTAGTTGTTTAATTGTCGCTGTACTCTTAATGGTCGCCGCCATTATTTCACTGTTAATTGCCGCGCGTGTTGGCAGGCAACAAATTGCCTCATGAGTTAATATGTTTTTGCGTGTTATAGGTTGTAGAAATTTTGTAAATGTGCAAATTGATGAAAGGCCATAACAGGAAACTCAAATTAATAAAACCGACGTAGCAATTTGATGCGAAGAATGATACATTGTATCTGAAATTTTTATTTCACGTATTAATGAAGTTACGTTTAAGATAAGCCTGCCTTAATTTTCGGGTAAAATCCGACAAATTCTTCATTTCGTCGCACATCCCATAAGTTCGACAAAACGGTTTTCCCCTAGTATCGTAAACTGGATTTTTGAACGGTCTAGAACGAAGTGCTTTGCATTCACATGACGCAAACTAGACGAAATTTTCAAGATACCGCCCACGCGATCTGTAGTGACTTCTGATACCCATACTTCAGACTTGCCTGATTCAACAATGGCAATTTCAGTGCCCCCTGTAGAAGGCATCTGGATATTGGCTTTAAGCATTAAGCCATTTTCTAGTGGTGAAAATGAGCACTTTATCCAATTCACATTCGCTTCTTTTGCAGTGAGGGAGCGGGTTGCATAAGCGGCTTTAATCACCGATGGCATGGATTTTTTCGGATTTAGTTTCTGAAAAAAATCTAAACTGACAGGAATACATATATCTTTACATATTCCTATTTCAATTTTGCCTGTGAGATGGATTGCCGTTTGCGGGGTATGAGGAAACAAATCCACGGGCAGTACGAGTTCCTCATCGTATCCGATGGATTGTATTTGATTTTGTTCAAATGGTTTAGGTAATGGCCAGATAATTTTACTGCCCTTTAGGTTGTCAGAATTCGCGAATGACAGTTTTGGCGGAATTCCAGCTTCACCCGGTACACGCCAGTACGTTTTCCAACCTGGGGCGAGAATAAGTCGGATTGCAATGCGATGCGTGTGTTGTGACACAGCGCCACCGTCTAGCACTTCAAGTTGAACGATATCGTTAACAGATCTTTGGGCTGTCGCGCGCTCTACCAAAACAAAGAATGGTAATCCTATTACGACAATAAATGACATCATGAAGTGTTTCATGAATTCAAAATGGTGTCTTACGTCCCTAAAGCCAAATCACTTTTTAGTTAGTGTCTGTTAAAAAACCCTAAATTCACTAGTAAAATGTTGAAAACACGTACTTTTCTGATGCGTTTGTTCTAGCGAAGATTTCCGATATTTGGTACAATTTCTTAATATCTTACAAGATTGTCATTGAATCAGCCAATCTTCGCTAAATTAAAGAAAAGGCATTCACATATTTCGGTTAAGTCAACACATTGAAAAATATACTTTTATTTATGGTAAACTCTTGAAATTTGAGAAAAATAGGGTTTTTTTAACAAACACTAGTTAATTTTGACACAACGAGATTATCGGCATCCTTGCGTGAAATGACCAATAAGTTTAAAGGATTTACTGTGACAAGAGACGGCGAGTTAATGGCATTATTGAGCGGGGGTTGCCGCCCGCGTTAATCGATCATTGATGGCAATTCCAATCCCAATTTTTGGAATCGGAGCGACGGCAATCGGACGGCGCAGAGCGTCAAGTTCATGAAGATACGCGAATAAATTGTTTGCGGCTTCTTTAAGGCAGCCGTTCCGAGAAAGATTCAGGTTTCCGTTGATTTTGGCAAATCCCAGATGAGATTCATATTTTTGAGCACTGTATACGTTAAGGCGAAGTCCTGCGCATGGTGCATAATGTGAACGGAGTTGTCCAGGAGAAGAGATGGTTTCGGGTGACGAGAAATGCGTTAACTTTCTTTGCAAGACAGTTTCTATAGTATTTTTCGAAATACCACCGGGTCTTAAGATGACCGTTTGAGAATTATCACATTGAACTATTGTTGATTCTATTCCGATTGTGCAAGCCTTGCCATCAATAACTGCTGCAATTTTTCCGCTTAAATCATTCAGAACATGTTCTGCTGTTGTTGAGCTTATCTTTCCCGAATGATTTGCTGATGGCGCTGCTATGGGTCCGTCGAATTTTGCTAGCAAGGACTGCGCAATGGGATGAGACGGAACACGAATACCCACTGATGGTAAATGAGAAGTGACAATTGCACTTAACCCGTGTTTTGGTCTTAGTGGTAGAACGAGCGTTAGTGCGCCAGGCCAGAAAGCCATTGCGAGGCACTTTGCTACATCATTAAAATAAGCGTAGCGAACAGCTTCTTTAATAGAAGTTGTATGGACAATAAGTGGATTGAAAGAGGGGCGATTCTTAGCCGTAAATATTCTTGCAGCGGCTGAATTATTTCGGGCATCCCCACCAAGACCATAAACAGTCTCGGTGGGGAAGGCGACAAGATGACCATTCTTTAGAAATGAAACAGCTTCCATTAAATCCCGATGTGCTGTACTGAGTGCTTTAGTCTTTAATTCTGACATAAAGAGATTGTTTGCATTAAAGTGGTTATAAAATTAAACTATCATAATCTTATTGTTTGGTACCGGAACCCGAAACCGATCTTTTTGACGTTCTTTTTCGTGAGATTTTCTGGCTTGCCTTAGCATCAAGTAACTCTAAAGCAATTTCCATGGTAACAGATGCAGGTTCCATATCCTTTGGGAGCGTTGCATTAATCCTGTTCCATTTTACATAGGGTCCGTAGCGACCGTCTATTACATTGACGGTTCCACCATTTTTTGGATGATCGCCAAGTTCCTTGATTGGCTTTAATACTGCAGCACGACCATAACCTCTATTAGATTTTTGAGCTAGTTCATTTACCGCCCGGTTTATGCCAATTGTGAAAATATCATCTACTTCCTTTATATTGACGTAGATTTTTCCGTGACGAATATAAGGCCCATAACGACCAATGCTTGCTTCTATCATAACACCATCTTCAGGGTGCGGCCCAACTTTGCGTGGTAAGTTTAGTAAATTAATTGCACGGTTTAGATCAACATCATCCAAATTCCAGCGTTCTGGGATCGATATACGCACCGGTTTTGGTTGATCTTCAGTTGCAGTTCCGCGCTGAACATATGGACCAAAGCGCCCTTTGAAGAGGCGAATTTCTTCACCTTCATTATTATGTCCCAAGAGTTTACCAAGATGTCCGATATTCTGGGTTTCAATATCTGGAGGGCCGAATGGTCGAGTATACCGACATTCAGGGTAGTTTGAACACCCGATGAATGCGGAACCAGATCTAGCGGTTCGCATAGAGAGCCGTCCGACTTTACATTCTGGACAAAGCCGAGGGTCTTTTCCGTCTTCAGTGGGCGGAAATAAATGCGGTTCTAATTCGTCATTAATTTTTTCAAGCACATCAGTAATTCGAAGTTCAGATGTTTCATCAATTGATGCAGAAAATTCTTTCCAAAACCGTGCAAGTACATCGGTGTATTCTCGATTTCCAGCGGATATATCATCAAGTTCTTCTTCAAGGGACGCTGTAAAATCATAACCAACATAACGAGAAAAATAACTTTTTAAAAAAACAGTTACTAACCGTCCTTTATCTTCAGGATGCAACCGTCCCTTTTCTTTTCGAACGTATTCGCGATCTTGGATGGTGGTCACAATTGAAGCATAGGTAGAAGGTCGTCCAATACCTAGTTCTTCCATCGCTTTAACGAGCGTTGCTTCGGTGTAACGGGGCGGTGGTTGCGTAAAATGTTGTTCAGGTACAATGCGGCGTTTTTCAGCAGGCTCGTTGACCTTAATAATCGGTAGTCTTTTGTGATCTTCTTCTGCCACAGTGTCATCGCGGCCTTCTTCATAAATTCGCAGAAAACCCTCAAAGAGCATAACTTGCCCCGTTGCTCTTAGCCCAACTTCATCTTCCTTGCTGGAAATATCAACCGTGGTGCGCTCCAACTTCGCAGACGCCATTTGACAGGCGATTGTACGTTTCCAGATTAGATCATAAAGTTTAAATTGATCATTATCGAGAAGTTTCAATTCTTTAGGATCACGACTGACATCAGTTGGACGAATGCATTCATGTGCCTCCTGTGCATTCTTTGCCTTATTCTTATATATCCTAGGCTTTAATGACACAAAATCTCCGCCAAACCTGAGTTCAATTGTTTCACGGGTTTTTTTTACCGCTTCAGGTGCCATATCAATGCCGTCGGTTCGCATATAAGTAATATGCCCAGCTTCATAGAGTTGTTGCGCTATTCGCATTGTTTGGCGAGTTCCCATACCGAATTTACGAGATGCTTCTTGTTGGAGCGTTGATGTCATAAATGGCGCTGAAGGATTTCGCGATACCGGTTTAGCTTCTATCGATGTTACAAAAAGATCATGTGACTCCAATTCAGTGACCGCATTTTTTACCTCAGACTCATTTTTGATATCGTATCGGCCAAGTTTCTTCTTCTTGATATGTGACAATCGCGCTTCGTATTCCTGACCATTTGGTGTTGTGAGTAATGCAGTGACGGACCAGTATTCTTGTGACTTGAAGGCCTCAATTTTCATTTCACGCTCAACGATGAGCCGAAGACTTACCGATTGCACACGACCGGCGGACTTTGCGCCTGGTAGTTTTCGCCAAAGAACTGGAGAAAGCGTAAATCCTACAAGATAGTCTAAAGCGCGACGCGCAAGATAGGCACTAACAAGCGGCATATCCACATCACGGGGATTTGCCATAGCTTCTTTGACTGCTGTTTGAGTGATAGCGTTGAATGTTACTCGACGAACAGATGTATTTTTTTTAATTGCACGGCGTTTTGCCAAGGCTTCTTGAAGATGCCAACTAATCGCTTCACCTTCTCGATCTGGGTCAGTCGCTAAAATAAGTTCTTGATCCTTAGCAAGTGCATCTGCAATGGCCTTGACATGTTTACGACTATCAGAAGCGACTTCCCAAGACATTGCAAAATTCTGGTCGGGATCTACTGAACCATCCTTAGCGGGTAAATCGCGAACATGCCCAAACGAGGCGAGAACGATAAAATCCTTACCGAGGTACTTATTGATGGTTTTGGCTTTGGCAGGAGATTCAACGATGACGACAGGCATTATGTAAATTAACCTCAATATAATTTCAGGCGCTCTTATGAATATCTGGCAAGCTGGTTGCAAGCGTTATGTCAAATAGACAATAAAAATTGTCGTTCAAGGTATCGAAAAAATCAAATGGTCTCTGACGTCAAAGGGCTTATGTGCAACATTTACTTTTAAATGAGTTCATCAATGGAAATTAACGTACTCAGCTCGTTGCTGTCATGTTGACAAAAAAATCTGCTTTTTTATTGTGTCCAAATCGCTCATTTTAATTGAATCATTGTCTATTAGTTTTTAACTAGTGTCTGTAAAAAAACCCTAAATTCGATATTAAAACGCTGAAAAAGTTGACTC
>JAPORV010000053.1 GCA_026710055.1 Aestuariivita sp. | reverse complement strand
AGGAACCCAAGCGGGATGTCGATAACTTCGGCATCAAGCCGCTACCTAACCTGGAAACGCGCTTTGTGGCAGCGGATACGCTGACTGCCACCAAGGAAAAGCCACGACAGGATGATTGGATTTTAAGTCAGATTGAGACGCTGAAAACAAAACTATCCGGCAACCGAGAAAAACATTTCCACGCAACCACTCGGCAGAAAAAACTGGCCTGCAGGCATGAAGATAGGAATTTACGCAGCGAATTGTCAGAGGCTCTTCATTCTGCCGGCCTTCCCGGAAATGATGCCAATAAAATTGCATCATGGGACCCATACGATCAGAATGCGTCAGCAGAGTGGTTTGACGCAGAATACATGTTCGGTATCGATGAGGGGTTTGATGTGGTTATTGGCAACCCGCCTTATATTCAATTACAAAGGAACGGAGGAATGCTTAGGCGCCTCTATCAAAACGCTGAGTTTGAAGTTTTCACAAGCACTGGCGATATATATTGCTTGTTTTATGAAAAAGGTATCGACCTGTTAAAGCAAAATGGCAACCTGTGCCTCATCACTTCCAACAAGTGGATGCGGGCTAACTACGGCGAGAAGCTGCGGAGATTTTTGGCACAAAAGACGAATCCTGTTCGGTTGCTTGATTTTGGCGGCTTTCAAGTCTTTGAGAGCGCAACTGTCGATACCAACATCCTGCTTACCCGGAAGGCAAGGGGGAACGGTCGGCTTCTTGCGACGAAATTTCAAAGCGATTTTAGCAAAGGGCACATCATCGGCAAGTATGCAGAAGATAATGCTGCACCAATTAACGTAACCAGCAATACATGGATTATAGGTAGCAGTTCTGAGGTTACTTTGAAAGAAAAAATCGAGCATATAGGCACTCCGTTGAAAGATTGGGATATTTCCATTTACCGAGGAATTCTGACCGGATACAACTCTGCTTTTATCATTGATAATGAAACTAAAGACGCGTTGGTGAGGGCAGACCCCAAGTCGGCTGAAATCCTCAAGCCCGTACTGCGCGGCCGGGATATAAAGCGTTATCAGGCACAATGGGCGGGGCTATGGCTGATTGATTCACATAACGGATATGCAGAGGTGCCGCCAGTCAATATTGGAGATTATCCAGCCGTTAAAAGTCACTTGGACAAGTATTATCCCGAGTTGCAGAAACGCCAAGACAAGGGGGTAACACCGTATAATCTTCGTAATTGTGCTTACCACGCAGAATTTGAGCGGGAGAAGATTGTTTATTCAGATATTTCGACCTCTCCTACATTCGCGTTATTGAAAAAAGGTATGTATTTTAACAATACTGCATACATGATAAGTTCAAATGACAAATGTATTCTTGCCATACTGAACTCCAAAATTGCTGGGTACTATATTCCTTTAGTTGCAACGGATTTAGGAGCGAGCGCTAAAAGATACTTCAAGCAGTTTGTGGAAAAGTTACCTATACCTCCATTGGAAAACAAGGTGGTAGTATCTGAAATACTGTCTTTAGTCGGCGAGTTATTACAAAAAATTCCAGATACAGACTCAGCAGAACTTGAAAAAAAATTAGATAAATTGGTTTATCAACTTTATGAGCTATCTGATGAAGAAATTCGGACTATTGAGTCTGTTTAGAGACATTAGCCATGATATTTCTTTCATTATTTGTTAGGCCGTATAGATCATATACAAGCGTATCGATTTGATCTTCAAACTGATCAGTTTCAGAGTTTTGGTTTTTGGCTTTCTGAATCTCATCCACAAGATTTTCTATTTCGAGCATGATCGGGGAATTCTGGCGCGTTTCTTTGGGTATATGAATTTGTTCTACAAAGATTTTTTTGTATTCCATGTATCCCTGTTCTCTGCTGTATGCTAATTGTCTCATTTCCCAATAACAACACCTGCTGTTTAGAATTCCTGCGATGTATTTGATATGGGCACCCACTAGTGTCCGGTTAATAATCGAATAAATTCAACTGGTTAGAGAAGGCGTCATGGTTCACGTTGGTTTCACAGTCGCTAAGTAGTTGAT
>JAPORV010000329.1 GCA_026710055.1 Aestuariivita sp. | reverse complement strand
GTATTGCCCCGAATATGCCCAGCAAGTCGTCGGAAACAGTCGTCAAGTAACAAGAAGATAACTGTGGGCAACGCGTGCCGGAATTAAATAAGGTGGGTGTAGAACTCATAAAAGCAAAACTGGATAGCAAGTTATAAAACTCTATAGCCCTATCCTCTCGGTCAATCTCGTTAATCGCCAACCCCATCGCAACACGCATAAAAAATGCTTGTGGCAACTCAAAACGCACTTTATGAGAGTGTATAAAATAGCGGTCATACAAGGTCTGCAAGCCCAAGTAATTAAAGCGCAAATCGTTTTCGGGCTTTAATGCAGTTGCCAATTTTTGCAAATCAAACTCGTTTTGCAAGCGCATGTCAAGCAACTCAAGTTCACACGCACGCTTGATATATTGGACAAAATAATGGGGATACTGCTTCGTCATTTCACTAAAAGTTGCCTCGGTATATTGTTGATCCACAAACGATAATGCCTCGCAACGTAGCTTGTCTAACAATAAGCGCGCAGCAACCTTAGCGTATGCAGGTTCCTTTTCCACCATAGAACGCGCACTGAAAATCAGCGCATCGCTAAGATTTTTAACATCAATACCATTGAAGATATTATGACGAGCTTCTTTTATAATCATCTCACTATCGACATCGGCGACACCTTCGCACGCTTCCTTAGATATTTTAAGTACACGGTCCCAATCCAGTGGTCTACTTTCGTCGTCTCCGTACTTAACTAGAATTTCCTCGCTTTCGGTTTTTTTATCGGGCTGCTTCTCTAATTCCTCGGCGGTGCGTTCGCGAGAACGCTGTTCACGATAAAGCACATAAGAGCGTGCGACCTTATAGTGACCGTTGCGCATCAGGGCTAATTCGACCTGATCCTGTATATCTTCTATATGGAAGGTGGAACCTGCGGTGCGTGAACGGGTCAAGCCTTCTACGACTTGGTCGGTGAGGTTGGAAATCGTCTCTCGAACCCTAGGCGATGCTGCCGCAGCCCCCCCTTCTACTGCGATAAATGCCTTGCTCATCGCAACGTATATCTTACTGTTATCAAATACGGTAACCTTACCGTTGCGGCGTATCACTTTGAATTGTCCCGGCGCAGTATTTGACACCTCGGCAACATCAAGGCCGGATATATCGTGAGAGATATGAGAGGACATAGTTGGTTGAGGATGAACGTGATCTACCGTCTGCGATTTACCACCGTTCTTGTTTATTACATTCATTTCGTCTTTACAGACCTCTAAAATTATAAATCAGTTTTTTATAAATCAGTTGTTTAATACCATTCGTCCGAAGTGAGCTAGTTAATAGAATTTTTTTTTCTACCTTACGAACTTTGCAAACATAAAAATATGTCTATATAAGTATATTCAATGTAGGCACTCTAATCAAGAATTATTCTAATAACAAGGCAGAGATTAGCTCAAACAACTAATCCGACGAACGAACTTAAATATCCGATAAACAAATTTGTGTAATTTTAGATACGACGATAAGGACAGTACCGATCAACGAAGACTGAAAAAGATGATTAAAGATTAGTAGAGTCGGGCCGCTGTAGCGATGTATTGTTTCTAGTTTAAGCTAAGTCGTATCCAAATATCTATAAGTCGAATTAAAATATTATTCTTAACTTCTACAATTTGATTCAACCATTCTAGTTGCTGTATAGAACATCGTGCATGACGGTGTGGAGGATAAATTCCAAACGATGCAACGATGATATTTCACATACGACGGCATTTATCATTTCTATACATTCATATCTACAGCAACGTCAACTATTCTAAAATTAACTCTTGAGCATCGTCCTTGGAGGATTACGCTCCTGACAAACATGAAATCGGAAAAAATATATCGCTAACTAAGACTGTAAAAATACTTATGTATTGCTACCTGTGGATAAATTTGTATATAAATCCATTTTTATTGATATTTCATATAGTTAATAAAGTATGAGGCTGTGGATAAGTCATTCACTAATCCACATTAATCTGTGGATAACTTGTGGATAAGTAGTGTATAAAG
>JAPORV010000296.1 GCA_026710055.1 Aestuariivita sp. | reverse complement strand
AGGAAATGAAAAATCACACTTTTTCATTTCCGTCTCTAAAAATGCCACGGAGGGTATTTTTAGAGGTTCCCATGAGAGCCAACAATGACTATTCCGACTGCTTCTGCCGCTTGCCGCAACCTTTCATCAAGTGTAGCCAGGGGCAAACTGCGTCGGAGAGCCACTTCAAGATATGCAGCATCGTAGATGGTCAACTCAAACTGTTGCGCCAGTTCAAGTATCAACGTCTCATCATGTTTATGATCAACTGAAATACCCAGAGATTGACTGTCGCTCAGAGTATCGGCTACCTGTTGTCGGGAAATGCGTCCGCGGCGTTCATTCATCAACAAGGCATTGCGTAGTTCATACCACCATATTCCTGGCACAATGCCACCCTCTTCAACCACGCGTGACATGGCTTTGTCTGCTACAGGCGCGTCCTCATCACTCATACACCAGGCTATGGAGACAGAATTATCAATGACGATGGACATTAATATCGATGCCCTTCATGAACAGTAGCCAACAGTTCCTGCAATGGCACTTGCTTAATGTTTTGCCGCCGTTCGATAATACGCGCGGCTGCCTCCCCTGCCTGCTTGCGACTGCTATCTACAGGGACCAGACGCGCAACCGGCTTGCCATGTTTTGTAATAGTTAAAGACTCACCGCGGGCCACGCGTTCCAACAATTGCGGCAGGTGTGTCTTCGCTTCAAAAGCGCCGATAGTGTCCATAGTCATGTTTATCACATAGTTCAGACCAGACTATTCTACCAGTCTGTTTATATGGAATCAACTCCGAGCAGATTGTTATAACTGTATGATCAAGCCGTCATTCCTTATCCGCTTCTATTTTGCTCAGATCATCCAATGCACTTTCAGTCACAATAATCTTGCGCTTTTTCCTTAGCTTAACTATCGTAGGATCAAAGTTTTCCTGAATATCCTGGTGATTTTCGACTAACCAGGCATTCGCCCGGTCGAACTCTTCTGACAGAAACTTTTCCACCTCCGCATATTCAGCCACCAGTGGTTTGCAGTCTGACAGAAAATGACGCCAGCGAATCTGTTTCAGAGTTCTTTCATTAGTAAAAACAAAAAACCTGTGAGGGTCATCATCCCAATCCTTGTCGTTTACATATACGGCAGGAAATCGTTGGACATTTGATTTACTCAATGCCAACCAGCGTTCTCGTTGATATCCACTCCAGCGGCTTCTTAGTTCATCCAACTGAGCCTCTTGCCCTGCCGCGTCAATTTTTACATCCCAAAGAAATCCGCCTTTTTCCTGCTTGCCGTGGTTTTTGCCATCGACATATTCATGGGGAATGAGCTGGCGGATAATTTCGTGGCCAGCAGATTCAATCTCATCAAGCGCATAGGTAGCCAGGGAGGTAAAAGTCGCATAGTAGAACTGCTCTTGTATGAGCAATCTGACCCAGGAAGGGTGCTGGTAGGCAAAGTATTCAATACCTGTGTAATCCGTAAAGTCCCGCTTGCGGGCCTCTTCCTGAAACAGGTAGTCGGCATAGTCGTAATCATAGAGTGTCGGGAAGTCCAGTAAAGTTTTACCCTCCGCCATACACTCATTGAGATAAATATAATCTTCACCAATGCCTGTCGTTAGAAGTCTTGCCCAATTAAGCTGGTTGAGGTGGGTTAACGGTATTTCACTCCAGACTTCATCACTCTCATCAGTCAAACACTTAATATCCAGCAAATCATTCAGTAATACGCGCTGTATTCTATGACTTGCATCTTCACCCATGGTTGCCCGGAAGCGTTCCTGTTCCTGGGCTGTCCAAGCGTAATAATGCATGTCCGCTGCGATTAGTGCCTTGCGTGCAGCCACCAAAAGCTTTTGTCTATCCAGATGAGCCAGTTGGTAAGTGTTTTCCTTCATTCTTGGATGACTCTGTGTCTACCAGAAGCAACCCCGCTAAAGCGGGAAATAGCAGGTTTCCGGATATTTCAGCATGTTATAAATTCTTCCTACTCCCACTCTATCGTCGCCGGCGGTTTGCCGGAGATGTCGTACACCACTCGAGA
>JAPORV010000124.1 GCA_026710055.1 Aestuariivita sp. | reverse complement strand
CATGTCGCCCTGAGAACGCCTCCCATGCCGGAAAAACTCCTGAAACATGACTTATGATTAGTGGTAATTAGGAAAAGTTATAATTGTAATTTACCCGATTCTGCACTATAAAATAGCCAAACAGATTGGAGAAGACAAAATGAAGTTGATACCAGCGGAAAGAATCCTGTTAATCAACCAAAACAAGATTCTGAAAATTCTCAATCCTGATAAAAGGGACTATCATGAATTCAAAATCGAGATGTTTGAGAACGGTTATGAAGAAAATGACTTTGAAGAGGATTGAAAGCTGGTCCTTAGAGTATATTTTTACACGATTCTCAGCGAAACTCTGGCAACAGAAAAAATTATCTTTTGAGTTTTTTGTTATCAAACAAATTACTCTGTGCAATGTTCTATCCTATGGTAATGTCATATTTGGTTTCTTTCCTCATCGAAACCGATCTTCAAACGTTGATGAAAAACCGAGATATAATCAAAGTCTTTTTCAAGATATGACTCATGATCTTTTAATCGTTCCGCCAAATCAATTGTAGCACCTCCAGTAGAAACAACAGGAACCACATCGGCATTTGGTTGTAATTGACGAAATAAGTCAAATTCTTCTAAGATACCATCCATACCACCAATGAACACAGCCGCTGAAAAAGAATGGCTTTTAAACATTCGTTGCCTCATAAGAGTAAGACTCTTATCACGGTCATTTTCAATATCATCAGTATAAGTCACATTTTGAAAGCGTCTATTATCTTCAGGAAAATGATCAGAAAAATGATTAGATTGGTATAGGTGCACACACTTTCCATAATCTACACCTATATTTTCTGCAATAAACCAAATCATTGGCGTAGTTGCAGGATGACCTCCCCAAACAAGAAGACGACGCCCCAGAATTACGTGTACCAATGCAGATACTGCAGAAGAAATTGCGACTGAATCAGCAGTATCATCATATTTTGGACTCCGTTTCGGGTCTGGTACGCTGGCTGAGAGAAATATCGCTTTTGCCATTTAATCCTCATAAGCCGCAAGTGACCATCCTGCTTCGGTTATCTTCATCATTCGAACTGTCTTGATGTTGTCGTCTAGCCATTCTAAATGTTTGCTCCAACCACTATGAATACCTATGTGGTCATAAAGAAGCACCGGCACCCCGTTTTGCTGCCCATGCGAAATGGCGTTATCTGCAATTTCGTTGAGATTCTTGGCTGTAGGAACACCGGTAATAGGATAAGCACATATTCGCCGATCATCAGGCAGTCGGATGCTGACCGCATGATGTGTTCCTATACCTTCAATTTCGCCATCAAATTTAAGCAAATCTGCTCGCAAGCGGCCAATTATTGATAAATAACGAGCAGCGATGCTACGAGTGCGAAGGCTTTCAACAAAGAGAACAATTTGGTTGGCTTTACAATCTCGAATTGGGCCATCTGGGCCAGCGAGATCATCAGGTTCTAAATATATTGTTTCGGCTATATCTGTCGATCTATTGGGTTGATGTTTTGGCCAAACTAAACGAAGAACAAGAATACCCATCGTCAAAGCACGTACCAATTCATCCCGAGTCCATTTGCTATCAAAATAGGATGGTGTATCAAGCATAACCAAAACATCCGAATCACATAGACGATGCCATAAGATCTCTTAAAATAATTCTCCTAGTCTTAATTTATGGGTATCTAGAAAAACATCAAAACACCGCGCAGAAAGCATATCATGAAGTTGTATTGCCGCATTTCGAGATTCGTTGTGGCGGTAGCTAATAAAAGCACGTCGCTGACTGCGCAACAATCCAACTACCTCCATCATAGCCGTAACAAGTCTACCAAAATCCAGGCTGTCAGGACAATGACGATGTATATACAAATTCTGTAAGAATCTAGGAATATGAGTTCCGATGTCTTTTTGAGTGTCTAATATTGGGATTATTGGAACACTTTGCTCCAATAGTTTTTTCGCTATATCTGTATCAATTTGGTGAGGGCTTCCAAAATAAGCAACCACAGATGCGGCAGATCTATAAGGACACTC
>JAPORV010000248.1 GCA_026710055.1 Aestuariivita sp. | reverse complement strand
ACCGCCGAACCAAACAGGATGTCGCTGATGTGTTAAAGGATCTGGCGGATGTACACTTTCCCAACAAAAGGATCATTCTGGTGATGGATAACCTTAACACGCATAAGCTCTCAACCCTCTATGAGCGCTTTGAGCCGGCGGAGGCGAAGCGGCTCGCTTCGAGATTCATCACACACCAAAACACGGCTCTTGGCTGAACATCGCTGAAATTGAGATCAATGTGCTCACGCGGCAATGCCTTGCACGACGCATTCCTGACCGGGCGACGATGGTTCGGGAAGTACGTGCCTGGCAGAATCACCGCAACGCCGCCCAACACTCCGTCAACTGGAGGTTTACAACCGACGGTGCCCGCATCAAACTCAAATCCCTCTACCTATCAATACAATAAAAATGGTATACTAGGGATAGACTAAAGAATGGTGTATGAATGGCACTCAACAACGACAAAAAAGATGTGATATGGCATCATTTAAGTCGTTGATAATCCTTCCGAGGTTAAGGACATCTGTTTTTGGTTCGTCAGTATATTTTAGGATTTGAATTTGGTCTTTAATGGTGAATTATTATACTCTAACGCCAAGTGTTTGATTATCTTAATTGAACTGTCACATAAACTGAAAGGAATAACCAGTATGCTCAACCCAGATCAAACGCTTGAAACAGCTTTAGAATGGTATCGCATAGGAAATGGCGTAGCATTGGCTACGGTCATTGAGACATGGGGCAGTGCTCCTCGTCGTGTTGGGTCACAACTCGTCATCGATGAGAGTGGAAGAATTGAAGGCTCGGTATCAGGTGGTTGTGTTGAAGGTGCGGTGATCATTGAAGCAATGGAAGCATTACAGGAAGGTGCTCAAAGGCTTTTGGAATATGGCGTCACTGATGAAGATGCGTTTGAAGTTGGCTTGGCATGTGGGGGTAAAATTCGAATTCTTGTCGAGCCTGTTGGGAGTGTTATTGCGATACCGCTTTTGTCAGAATTAGTTGATGCGCGTCAAAATCGAAAACCTGTTGCCTATGAAGTCGATTTAAACTCTGGTAACCGATGCTTAGTTTATGACAAATATGTCGATAGAATGAGGTTAGATCAATCTGGTTTTGAAGATAATAATCGTTTTATTACTGTTTTTAATCCGCCGCTAAGACTTATCATAGTAGGTGCAGTTCATATTGCGCAATCATTGGTGCCAATGGCACGAATAGCGGGGTATGATCCTATCATTGTTGATCCAAGAGAGGTATTTGGTTCGTCAGATAGATTTCCGAGTGAAACGCTACTTCTTGAGTGGCCAGATGAGGCATTACGTAACCTTGGCTTAGATTCACGAACTGCTTTAGTGTTACTTACTCATGATACTAAACTTGATGATGCAGCCTTAGAGATCGCATTAAGATCAAATTTGTTTTATATTGGTGCTTTAGGATCTAACAGAACGCATGTTAAGCGGGTTGAGCGCCTTAGGAAATTGGGGTTTTCCGAAGATGAAATTGGTCGTATACACGGGCCAATCGGTCTTGATATTGGTGCTGCTGGCCCATCTGAAATAGCGATATCAATTCTTGCTGAAATGACCTCGGAATTGCGAGGAAAACCCGTGTGATTTTCCTCTTAATAGTACATGAGTTTGTATTGCTGACGATGTGTTTATGAGCGAAATAAAAGGCGATGAATTAAACATAAAGTCTGTATACTGAGGTACTTGCAAAAGTCTACATTTAAGCGAATTTTTCCCGCTTTCAGGCCTTGTTTTGAAAAGTAGAAGGAACATGTTGCCTTTCTTCATCTATGAAAAAAAAGAAACGACAACATAGAAAGGAAGTCACGACATGTCCTTATCTTCATTCATATCATATCTCTGGAACCGATGTTAAGGGGAATGATGCCCTGCGTTGAGCACGGAACTCGGCCCTTTGAATGAAAAGCACCAACGCTTTGTCGCCGCCCTTGATCTGCAACCGGTCGAAACGTTTTTTCGCACTGACCGTCATCGGCACGGACGCCCACAAAAAGACCGGTATGCTCTGGCACGTTCC
>JAPORV010000050.1 GCA_026710055.1 Aestuariivita sp. | reverse complement strand
TGTTCAACCCCGAGAATAAACTGACTTTGGAGAACATACTCACACCCGTGACAAATACAAAGCGCACATGTTCAGCACTGCCCTTGATGATACCGTAAAACCCCCGCAGATACTCTCGATTGGCGCGGGCAAGGTCAGGGTCACGTAGTACGTCAAGGATCGGCTTGTCATATTCGTCAACGAGAACAACAACTCGTTGACCCGTGGTCTGGTGAAGTCGCCGCAGAATATTGCGCAAACGCCTCGGGCCTGTATTGGATGTACTGGCAGACGTGAGACCGTACTCATGCTCTATACCCTCTAACTGCTCAAGCACATCTCCTTCGATCTCATCAGGTTGATTGTACTTCCCATCAAAGCTCAAGCGCACCACAGGATGGGTGACCGACCAGTCCCAGTGATCATGGATGTCTGACCCTCGGAACAATATCTCCCGTCCCGCAAACAGTGCCTTGATCGTATCCACCAGCAAACTCTTGCCAAACCGGCGCGGCCGCGAGAGAAACCAATGATCGCCAAGTTCAATCAGATCACAGATCAACGAAGTCTTGTCAACATAATAGCTGTTAGTGCTTCGCAGTCGGTCAAAGTCCTGGATGCCAGTGGGCAGGCGTTGGCGGGTCATAGGCGTCCCCTGAAAAGCACGCGATAAAAGCTGATGATTTCTTCTTATCATTGATCTCGAATACATGTAAATAAAGAGCGTTTGAAAATTAGGCTGAATATAGTATCATTTATCAATTAGTGTTCCGTTTTTAAACATCCGGTTAAACAGTGATAACTGACAATACGCCATCTCACCACCTCATTGAGATCATACAAAACCGCTCTAAATGTAGTTGAAATTATAACAATTCTCCCTTCTTAGAAGGTTCTTGTGGTGTTCTTTACAAGAAAATCATGATTGACCCGTGCCATAACACATCAAACGAGACTAAGGACATCACGACATGATATCAGTACCAAAGTAGCAGGAAACACTTGATCACTATAGAGTGCAAACCGTCATGATTGATATTAATTAGTGTCTATTAAAAAACCCTATTTTTTCCCAAATTTCAAGAGTTTTCCATGCATAAAAGTATATTTTTCAACGTGTTGACTTAACCGAAATATGTCAGCGCCTTTTCTTCAATTTGATCAAGATTAGCTGATTTGATGAAAATTTTATAAAATATTAAGAAATTGTACTAAACAACTACCGGCTGGCGCCGGTAGGATTAGAGTGATTTTCCAGGTACTGAAGTACGATGACCTCTGTCATTGCACCACATGTAGTTGAAAAAATCCTCGCCCTAGAAGCGACACCCCCAATAGCGCTTTCGTATATGCGAAAACGCCCGTTGGATCTTGAATGATGAACGGCCTTTCATCTTGCGCACAAGATCGCTAATCGCCACCTTCGAGGGAACCGAGACGAACACGTGGACGTGATCTTTTGAGATCACGCCACGCAAGATTTCAACGCCGTTCTCTCGGCAAACGTGGCGACAAATATCTCGCACCCAAAGCCGCAATGCACCGGTGAGTACCTTGTAGCGGTACTTGATTGACCACACGATGTGATAACAATGATAAAAGACACAGTGACTTCCTGAATCATAATGCAGAAAAGTACATTTTTTACATTTTACTAGCGAATTTAAGTTTTTTTACAGACATTAATCAGTGTCTGTAAAAAATCCAAAAATCAGTATTAAAATGCTGAATAACTTGACTCTTTTATCGTTTTTCTCTGGCGAAGATTGCGGGTATTGGGGACAATACCAGCAATAACCACCAAGATTTGCCCCAAATCAGCAAATCTTCACCAGAATCTCTCGAAAGAAAAATCACCCTATGCGCACATCCTTCGCCATACAACCCCTTCTTGGCAATACCGCCACCCGTCAACTCACCTTCGACCCGACCTCCCGCGATGATACCGAAGTTCTCTGCTATGCCTGACAAGCCTTATGGTGTCATCGTGACGCCCGTGACACGGGTTCCTGGTCTGATTGAAGCGTATCACAGCCAGCAGGTTGATCGCGAGAATGGT
>JAPORV010000089.1 GCA_026710055.1 Aestuariivita sp. | reverse complement strand
TTCAAGCGTTGGTTAATAAACCACTGTCTGCCGAACAAGAAGATGCTGTGTTTTCCGATGAGTTTGCACAATACCGCCGATTTTTCGTTGGTTCAAATAATCAAGATAGCGGTCTAATTACTGAGCAAGATAAAGCTATTTACAGTTTATGTCGCCCTGAACGACTCTTAGATTTAACCCATCGTTTTATTGTTTTTGAACACGGTGTGAAAAAGATTGCGCGCTATCAGCAATTTTTTGTGGTGCGTAATGCGCTAAAAAGAAGCAAGCGATATCGTGATAATCAACGCGAAGGGGGTATTATTTGGCATACGCAGGGATCGGGGAAGTCCTTAACTATGGTGATGCTTGCCCGAGCATTGGTGCTAGATAAAGAAATTCCTAATCCGCGTATCTTGCTAGTAACCGATAGAACAGATTTGGACGAACAATTAGGAAATACATTTAGAGCTTGTGGTTTGGAAGAAGCAAAGAAGGCGACATCAGGTAGAGATCTTATAGAACATCTCAAAGGAGAGGCAAGCATTATTACTACCTTGATTCATAAGTTTGACAAAGCCCTAAACGCGGAAAACTATACAAACGACTCTGCTGATATATTTGCTTTGGTTGATGAGAGCCACCGTACAAACTTTGCCTTTTTCGCTGCACGGATGCGCAAGATGTTGCCCAATGCTTGCTATATTGGTTTCACCGGCACTCCGCTTCTAAAAGAAGAAAAAAATAGTTTCTTTAAGTTCGGCAGTTTGATCGAACCGAATTACTCTACCAAACAGGCAGTTGACGACAAAGCCATTCTACCGCTACTTTATGAGGGGCGACTTGTAGACATTGAACAGGATAAAAAGGCAATTGACAAGTGGTTTGAGAGACATACCAAGGGTTTAACAGACGAACAAAAAGCTGATCTAAAGAGAAAATATGCCCGTGCTAATGTGCTCAATAAAAGCGATCAAGTTATCTATATGCGTGCTTATGATATTAGAGAGCATTTTAGAGAGAATTGGCAAGGCACAGGTTTCAAAGCACAACTAGTGGCACCCGGCAAGTTGGCAGCAATTAAATATCACGAATGTCTACAAGATATAGGAAATGTAACTTCAGAAGTAATCATCTCATCGCCGGACACACGCGAGGGTTATCAGGAAGTGGATGGCGACCCAACCGATAAAGTGGCTAGGTTTTGGAGAGGGATGATGCAACGTTACGGTTCGGCAAAAGAATACGAAAAACAGATTATCGGGCAGTTCAAGGGTGAGGAAGAACCTGAAATTATTATCGTGGTTGACAAACTTTTGACAGGCTTTGATGCACCTAGAAATACGGTGTTATATCTGTGTAAAAAATTACGAGAACATACCCTACTGCAAGCTGTTGCTCGAGTAAACCGTCTCTATGAAGGTAAAGAATTTGGTTATGTTATAGATTATGACAATGTATTGGAAGAACTCGATAAAGCGTTGACGATGTATGATGCTTTCAAGGAGTTTGACGAAGTGGACTTAGCCGAAGCATTGAAAGCCGCTAGTAAAGAAGTAGACAAATTACCACAGAAACATTCTGATTTATGGGCTATCTTTAAGGGAATAGATAAAAACGACCAAGAAGCTATGGAAAGATTCCTTGCCGATAAAGAAAGGCGCGACGAATTTCGTGAGTGTCTAACCGCTTATGGCAACACGCTTGCGATTGCTTTATCAAACGATAAATTTCTTCGTGAGGTCAGCGACGCAGAGTTGAACTGCCACAGGAATGATCTTAAAACTCTCTTAAAGTTGCGGAAATCCGTTCAATTACGCTATGCCGAGACAATAGATTTCGGTGTCTATGAAAAGAAAATAGAGAAGCTTTTGGATACCCATATTCACGCGGATGATGTTCTTCTATTAAATGAACCTATCAATATACTAGATAGGCAATCCGTTGATTCTATATTAGAAGATAGTCCTATTTACGGTTCGTCGATGTCAACTGCGGCTAAAGCCGATGCCATTGCGCATGCGACACAAAAAACCATTAATGAAAAAATGGACGAAGACC
>JAPORV010000399.1 GCA_026710055.1 Aestuariivita sp. | reverse complement strand
GACCTTTCTTTTGAGAGATTCTGGCGAAGATTTGCTGATTTGGGGCAAATCTTGGGTGTAATTGCTGATATTGTCCCAAATACCCACAATCTTCACCAGCGAAAAATGACAAAAGAGTCAAGTTATTTAGCGTTTTAATACTGATTTTTAGGTTTTTTTACAGACACTAAAATATCAACCAGATGATGTTCCACCTGACACCCGAATAGAGGATGTCCATGCCACAAATCACGTCCCGTCAGCATCTTACCACACATTGTGAACAGGCTTATGAAACGTGGCCGCATGTACACGCCATCCTGCTCTCTGGCTCACGCGCGCGGGGCACCGCCAGATCTACAGAGCTTTCGAGACGCTTTTGCGTACTCTGGCTCACGCGCGCGGGGCACCGCCCGTCCCGACAGTGATTGGGATATTGCTATTGTGGTGGATGACCCTGCGATCGACCATGTGATCCACTCCAAGCACACCCCACCGCCGGCCCCATTTGAAGGCTATACCAACCTGGATATTCTCACGCTCACTCCTACGATTATCGCGCAGGACCGGTGCGCCTTCGGCCGCATCGCGCAACAAATTGCCGAGGACGGGCAACCCCTCATTGGAGACTGGATCATGACACCGAACGACCCACCCGCACCCGCCATCATTGACCTGAACAGATGGGGATCAGGCATGACAACAAGCCTAAATCATATGACGATTGCCCTCAATGAAATTGACGCGTACAAACGACGAACGTCCTATAACTAGTGTTTGTTAAAAAACCCCTATTTTTCTTAAATTTCAAGAGTTTACCATTCATAAAAGTATATTTTTCAACGTGTTGACTTAATCAAAATATGTATATGCCTTTTCTTCAATTTAGCGAAGATTGGTTGACTCAATGGAAATCTTGTAAGATATTAAGAAATTGTACCAAATATCGAAAATCTTCGCCGGAACAAACGCATCAGAAAAGTACATGTTTTCAATACTTTACCAATAAATTTAGGGGTTTTTTAACAGACACTAACTATGTGGATACCCATTGTCGTTCATTTATCGTCAACTCTCAAATGGCGGTGGAACATCTCGCCAAAACAATGCTGAAGCGTCACAAGGTCTCCCCCAAAAACACGCATAACATGACCCGGCTGACCATGCAGATGCATGCGCAGCGTCCCGATGACGTGGCCGAAGGCGACTGGACCGCACTCACTGTACGAATTGAATCGCTGAATGGGGATTCATGCCTGGATCATCAAGCGGGTTATCAGAAGATTCCATTAACCGCGGAAAAGATCCGTCACGCCACAACCCGATTATCCCAGACCTTTCTGCTGCCGGTGGATGAGGCGGAGAGTGCTCTCCATCCTCACGACGTGCCAGCCACAATGGGGTTGAGTGTAGCGTGTTTGGGAGATGCTTTTCATCAGGCTTCTCTTGCGAAAGAAGGTCGTACCATTCACGCCAACATCCAGTCCCTACAATCCCACGCGACCCATGTGGGAACACTGGACGATACTCCCAAAATAGCGAAGTGTCCACCCAATCCTGCGGCGAAATCGTTTCTCATACAACTCCGACCCTTGGAGGCCGTGATATCCTTTCCAATCACCAAACGCGTCGCCGCGCTGGAATCAACGGAAGACCAAGACAGCCACAATCCGTTTGAAGTGGACATATCGACAACAAAACCCTCATCCCCTTTTGATCCCTAAGGAGACATCCATGACATTCGCACATTCCTTGATGGTCCGGGAAATACGTGCCTGTCAGGATCACCGCAACGCCGCTTAACACCTCGTCAACCGACGGTACCCACCTCAAACTAAAATACCTATACCCATTAATACAATAAAGTTGATTATCTAGTGGTTTGATTCATTCATTTGATGCCATTTCAAGTTTCTGGTGGCCTCTCTTCCAAGCCTCGACGAGGTCTTCCGGCTTCCTGCTCCAGCGGAACGGACGGGCGTCGTTGGCGTTGTGGTGCTCGATGTATCCCTCGATCGCCGCGATGCACTCGTCAAGCGAGTCGAAGACCGCATTCTTCAGCCTCTGC
>JAPORV010000346.1 GCA_026710055.1 Aestuariivita sp. | reverse complement strand
CACTGCCGTCATCTTCCAACAGCGCGATGACGCCCGCCGACGGCGCTCCTGCGCGGTGCGCTCCGCTTGCTTGAAACGATACCCCCGATCACCGCTGTTGCGTCGCACTTCCCGCGCAATCGTCGTGTGACTCCGGTTCACTTCACGCGCAATCGCTCGTAGAGAATAGCCTCTTGTCTTCAAGACGCCAATCTGGCATCGTTCTTCGCAAGTCAGGTGGTGGTAGCCGCTGGGCATCAGAATCTCCTTTTTTTAAATCTTCAGAGATTCATACTGCCTCCTGACGAAAACACAACATTTATGAAACCCATATCCTCAAACCACCATATGAAGCCTGGTGCACTTCACAGTTGAACGGGCGTATTCTTCCCACGAGTTGCTTGCTAAATCCCTGTTAACCGGTCGAATGGTAATTGCCTCTCTGCCGTGTTGGGCCAAAACATGTTTCAAACAGCAACGGTGTAATAGCTTACTGACCATGCCACTCCGCTGGAATCTGTCGTCAATGCTTGTGAGGCGAAGTTAGCACTTGAATCCACTGCAGAACCAGATCGCAGCTGTTCAATATGATCTTATTAAATCTGCTTGTGTTGCCGTTTTATCCACTTAAGCCATTCATCACGGATTACAAAGATTATGCACTCTTAAGCACCAAACAATCTCCAGCGTCCTTTCACAGGCACATCCATCAAACAAAGTATTTTGCGCGATTTTTCTATTTTATAAACGCAATCAATAACAGCGGGCTCTTTCACACGGGCAAGAGATTAATATTGAACTTCCCTGAATGTGTGACAATATTATTCACGTGGTCCGAAAATCGCTGAACCTATTCGTACGTGAGTTGCGCCAAACCGGATAGCTGTTTCGAAATCTTCGCTCATACCCATTGATAAGTACGTTAAGCCAGTTCGTTCAGCAAGTTTTTTTAGAAGTGCAAAGTGAAGAGCGGGTTCTTCGTTAATGGGAGGAATACACATTAGTCCGCAAACTGGCAAATCCATTTGCCTACAGCTTGTAACAAATTTAGTGGTTTCTGTTGGAAAAATTCCAGTTTTTTGGGGTTCTTCTCCCGTATTGACTTGAATAAAAAGATCTGGGCAGTTTCCAGTTTCTTGTGCTAACTTTGCTAACGTTTGAGCTAATTTAGAGCGGTCAACACTGTGAATAAATTGTGCAATCTTCATTGCTTGACGCGCCTTATTGGTTTGTAAATGGCCGATGATGTGAATTTCAATATCCGAATATTTTTTACGATGGGATGGCCATTTTTGCATTGCTTCTTGGACACGGTTCTCGCCAAAAATTCTGTGGCCTTGATCAACCACAGATTCTACCCGGTCATTCGGCTGCTTTTTTGAAACTGCAATTAATTTAATCTCATCACTGTTACGATCAGCTTTCAATGCAGCTTTCTTTATTCTGGATTGAACTTCAATTAGTGACATTTTGTTTCTCGTGCTTCCGATCTGACTTCTGTCTTAACGTTATCGGAAAATTTGATTAAACTTTTTTGTTATTTCTCAGACTTACGAATTATCATGACACCAGTAATTTTGCAATTATTGCGTCACCCATCTCACTGGTGGATATTGGCGCTAAATCACCCTGACCGAGTAGGTCGGCTGTACGCAATCCATCAGCTAAGACCGATTGAACCGCGTATTCAATTATGTCGGCGTCTTCCCTCATATTAAATGAATAACGTAATGCCATCGCAAAACTCAATATACAGGCAATTGGATTACTTTTGCCAGTGCCAGCAATATCTGGTGCAGATCCGTGTACAGGTTCATAAAGTGCCTTCGGTCTACCATTAGGCATTTGAGAGCCAAGACTAGCCGAAGGGAGCATACCAAGCGACCCAGTCAACATAGCGGCTAGATCAGATAGAAGATCTCCAAATAAATTATCGGTAACAATAACATCAAACTGTTTTGGCCAACGGGTCAATTGCATGGCACCTGCGTCAGCATACATGTGCGTCAGATCTATGTCTGGATAGTCATCGCCAACGCGTGTGACGACTTCACGCCAAAGTATACCTGTCTCCATGACATTGGCTTTTTCCATAGAGCACAATTTCTTGTCACGTTGCATTGCAAGATCAAAAGCCGACCGCGCCACGCGTTCGATTTCACTCTCAGTGTAACGCTGCGTATTAATGCCAATCCTTTCGTTACCTTCTTCAAATATCCCGCGGGGTTCACCAAAATAAACGCCAGAGGTAAGTTCGCGAACGATGAGAATATCAAGACCAGCAACTATTTCATTCTTCAATGATGAAAAGTCAGATAGAGCGTCAAAGCACTGTGCAGGCCGAAGGTTCGCAAAGAGGTCTAGCTCTTTGCGTAGACGCAATAATCCTCTTTCTGGTTTAAGGTTAAAGTCCAAGTGATCGTACTTAGGGCCTCCAACTGCACCTAATAGGATTGCGTCCGCAGATTGTGCTTGAGCTAAAGTGTCGTCGTGCAGCGGTGTGCCATGACGCTCATAGGCAGAACCTCCTACTAAACCCTCAGAGACATTAAATTCAAAATCTCTGTTTTTATTAAACCAATTGATGACCTTACGAACTTCAGCCATAACTTCTGGTCCAATACCGTCTCCGGGTAAGATCAATAGTGATGGATTGGACATAGAATTTATCTCCGTGCCGCATTTAGAACAAAAAATTAAGGTGGGTTTTGATGACTACTTTGGCTGCGTCTTATAATAGTACTTTGTAAGTTGTCAAAGTTTGGCAGTACGATTACCTGATTATTTTGTTAGCATATTTAAGAAAGAAAATGAGATATTTCGGTTATTTCGCTCAAAAAGATATCTTTAGTCTTGCTGATAGTATGATATCAAAAAATTTCACAGGTGTGAGATACTGGATTTAATGAAAAGATCATGATTCAAGTTAGGCTTCAATTAAATTTAAACCCATGGTCTTTCGATTTTTGATTGCCGTTCGAAATTATCTATTGATGCTGCTTTTTCCATAGTTAAACCAACGTCATCTAGACCATTTAATAAGCAATGCTTTTTAAAACTGTCAATGTCGAAAGAAAAACAAGTTCCATCTGAAGTTGTTATCATTTGGTTCTCAAGCTCTATGGTGATTTGTGCATTAGAGCCTTTTTGTGTTTCCTGCATTAAGACATTGACGATTTCTTGAGGTAGTTCAATAGGCAAAATTCCGTTCTTAAAGCAGTTGTTATAAAAAATATCTGCAAAACTTATAGAAATCACACATCGAATGCCAAAATCTAATAGCGCCCATGGCGCATGTTCCCTAGATGATCCACAACCAAAGTTCTCTCCAACCACAAGGATTTTAGAGTTTCGGTATTTCTTTTGATTTAAAACAAAATCAGGATTTTCCTCACCATTTTCAGTATAGCGCAGTTCATCAAATAAATTTTTTCCAAGTCCAGATCGTTTAATTGTTTTAAGGAACTGTTTTGGAATAATCATATCGGTGTCAATATTGACGAGTGACATGGGGGCTGCAACGCCAGTTAATGTTTCAAATTTTTGCATTATGACATTTCCCGTACATCTGTTAGCTTGCCAGCAATTGCTGCTGCTGCTGCCATTGCAGGACTCATTAAATGAGTTCGACCGCCTCTTCCTTGACGTCCTTCGAAATTTCGATTCGAAGTTGCCGCACAACGCTCGCCTGGGCGCAACTGATCTGGGTTCATTGCAAGACACATAGAACATCCTGCAAGACGCCATTCAAATCCTGCTTTCTTGAAAATATCGGCTAAACCCTCTACTTCTGCCTGTTCACGAACTAACCCTGAACCTGGCACAACCATGGCACGCAGTCCTTCACGAATTTTTCGTCCTTTGAGGATTTTTGCTGCTGCACGAAGATCTTCTATTCGCCCATTTGTACATGATCCGATAAATACTGTGTCTATTTCAATTTCTGATAATTTTGTTCCGGGCGTTAATCCCATATACTTCAGAGATCGCCGCGCGGCGTCGGCTTTTGCACCCTTGAAATTATCAGGTCCAGGAACTGTTTCCGTAATTGGGAGCACATCTTCTGGTGATGTACCCCATGTGACAACTGGTGCAATGTTATCTGCAATCAAGGTAACAACTTTATCCCACTTTGCTGTTTTATCGCTGTAAAGTGTTTTCCACCAACTTAGTGCAGCTTCCCATTGAAAACCTTTGGGGGCGTGTGGTCGCCCTTTGACATAGTCGAAAGTTTTTTTGTCTGGCGCGATTAAACCTGCGCGAGCACCACCTTCAATTGCCATATTGCAGACGGTCATTCGGCCTTCCATTGAGAGGTCTTCTATAGCTTCACCACAGTACTCAATGACATAACCAGTGCCGCCAGCTGTTCCTATTTTCCCAATAACAGAGAGTGTGATATCCTTGGCTGTAACGTTTGGTGGAAGCTTTCCAGTAATTTCTACTTTCATATTTTTGGATTTTTTCTGAATGAGCGTTTGAGTGGCTAACACATGCTCTACTTCAGATGTCCCAATTCCGTGTGCAAGTGCACCGAATGCACCATGGGTGGCTGTGTGTGAGTCTCCGCAAACTACAGTCATACCAGGGAGTGTCCAACCTTGCTCGGGTCCAACGATATGGACAATCCCTTGCCGGATATCGGTTACGGGATAATAATGAATGCCGAATTCTTTCGCATTCTTGTCAAGTTCTGCGACTTGAATAGCGCTGTCTTCAGTCATTTTTTCAGGATTAGAGCGATCTGAGGTTGTTGGTACATTGTGATCAGGCACAGCAATCGTTTTTTCAGGTGCGCGTACTTTTCGACCAGCTAATCGTAAGCCCTCAAAAGCCTGAGGGCTTGTAACTTCGTGGACAAGATGACGATCAATATAAATCAGGCATGTGTCATCTTTGGCTTCATGGACGACATGAGCATCCCAGATTTTGTCATAAAGCGTTTTTGGTGTCATTTGACGTCTCTTGGAGTGTTATCGGTTTGGAATAAAAAAGACTACTTATATTGGATTTCAGGGGATTAATAAAATGAAAGTTCAGATGTTCTGCATTAAAGTGGAAAATTTACAATATAATATGAGTGATATTTAATTTGAGAAGTTTCATAACAAGTGAGCATGATTTGTTCTATTAAAATTAAAGAGCTACAGATATTCGGAAAATTTAACTTTCAAATTAAATATTATATTCAATCTTGAATCCTATTTATATTTTGTTTTCAAGGCTTTAAAGAAACTGATATTAAAAAATATTTCTGAATTTATACTTCATGGACTTTAATTGCCAAATCAAGATATCTGAATTTAAAGAATTGAATTAATCATTGGAGTGGTGGTTTATTTGCTTGTTAACAATGAATCGGTAATTGCTCGGCATGATGTGATCATTGTATACTTTAATGAGTTTGAATTTACAAATGTTTTAAGCACTTAGGTTAGTAAGATGAATATGGCCCAAAAATAAAGTCTGAAACGTTATGCCGTGAACATCTGCCAATTCCGAAGTTTTTACTTTTAATTGCTTGATTAAAAGAATATTCTACGAATGTTTTAATCTAATTGCAAAAATTTAAACTATCGTATTAACCTCATTTTTTGAAAGCGATTTGCTTTTCTCGCTTTACATACGCCAGTGATATAAAATCATCTATTGTGTTGACCAAATCGCCACGAGGCATTTTAAATAAATCCATTACTCGTAACATTGTTTTTCGATGGACTTCCAGCTCGTCATTGCCACAAATATGAACAATTTCGGCACCGCGTTCTTCAAGGATTTTTGATACTAAGATAGTTCGATGACACTCAATCGGGTCTTTTTCTGAGCACATCAGCGCTATATTAAACCGTGTACACCCATTTTCTACACGCTGAATTCCCTTTTTAAATGCTGCGGTTTGTGATAATTTTTCATAACTGACAACATTTCCAATATAGCAATCTTTGTTTTTCGGTCTTGCGCCTAATTCTTCTCCTAGAAAAGCGTATTTAATACCGTTTTTCCTTAGCAAATGACTTAGAGTATCTGTGTTAAACTGGGGTGTATACCTACTATAGGGGATAGACCGCACATCAGCTATAGCTGTTATTTCATGTGTTCTCAATAAATTTAAAAATTCCTGCAAGGTCATAGATGAGTGACCGACTGTGTAAATGCGTGGTCTCAACAACATGATTGGTAACTCAAAGGGTTGAAATTGGAGCAATTATTTTAAATGAATATGGTTGTTTCTGGGCGTATTGGGGACGAATGAAAACGAGTGATGACTTTATCTTTTCAAGATATTCCTGATAAATTTTGTCATTTTTCTGCGGTATATTGACTCAAACTGAATATTTGTTTGCAATATCCGATAAGTCATTTGCTTTGAGTCTATCAACCTTTTGCGAATAAATTCGTTATCAGTAAATAATTTTTACGGTGATGCAGAAATGTTGCTCGTCGTTTATTGGAATTTTCATACTAGCTAAAAATACGACACTTCTCTCTATTTGATAAGTTATATCTTCTTCTGACATTGCTTTCTTATTATATTTACTAATGTGACCAATGAATTTTCCAAAACTTCAATGATAAATGCAATACCAAAACTACAATTTCCATGAACCAGAATTCTCAAACCACAAAATGAGCTGTGGTGTACTTTAGAGTTGAACGAGCGTTATGAAAATAATGACGAATCCCGAAAAATATACATTGTAATCTTAAACACTTAACTGTTCGTTGAAATCTAAACATTATTGCTTTATACTCTGTTTTAGAATTTGAATGGGTCAAATTCATTGCAATTGAAGGGTTTGTTCTGTTGATAGATGCAACATTGGTTCCAGTTACCGATGAAAAATTAGTGCAAGAAAGAAAAACGCAAGCACACTCCACAAGTGATTTATTGCTTGAAGCTATTTTCGCCCAACTCTCTGACGATAAGGCCGAGGATATTGTAATAATTGATTTAAGCGACAAATCTTCTTTTGGTGATTACATGATCGTGTGCTCTGGGCGATCTACACGTCAAGTTGCCGCATTATCTGATAAAGTCATCCAAAAAGTTAAATCAGATTTTGGAATTATTTGTCGAGTTGAGGGTAAAAAGGCTGCTGATTGGGTTCTTATTGATACCGGAGATATAATTGTTCATATTTTTCGCCCAGAGGTCCGGGAGTTCTATCAGCTTGAAAAAATGTGGTTAGTACCAGCGACATCTATAACTTGATCGTAATGAAACATCAATATGTTGCGTATTTATATTCTTGCAATTGGTAAGCTACGTCATGGTCCAGAGTGCGAACTCTTGAAACACTATCTTTCTCAATTCGATAAAGTTGGTCGTGTGTCCGGACTTGGTCCATCAAAACTCGTTGAAATCGTTGACAAGAAAAGCGGTGGTCAAGAAATTGAGGCTGGCTTGCTGCGCAACGCAATCCCTAGTTCTTCAACGCTTTGTGTTTTGGATGAACGTGGGCGAGCAATGACTTCACCTGAATTTGCAACATGGATTGGGCGATTGCGCGATGGTGGTATCGCCAATCTAGCCATGTTGATTGGTGGAGCAGGTGGTATTGATTCTAAACTGCGTTCCGAAGCAGACCTGGTATTGTCATTAGGCCCGATGGTATGGCCACATATACTGGTACGTGTTATGCTCGCTGAGCAGATTTTTCGCGCAGCATCTATTCTCGCGAGAAAACCGTATCATCGCCATTAATGACATTCCCAAGGTAATTGAAAATAAGAAAAATGGTTATTTGCGTCCCATTATACCTCTTGGATATAAAAAAGCCCTCACTAAAATTGGCGGAGGGAGTAGGTTTCTGCTTCTCTATTTCTTTAGTAACATTTGAGATGACAATTATCAGCGCTTTCATGACGATAATTTGATGGTCAGTTAAATTAGTTAAGTTAATGTGAATTCTGATATGTTAGCGTCGAATAATGACGTGCTTGATGATATCAAATACTTGAAAATGATTTATTTGGTAATAAATACTTACCAAAAAGGGAGTTTATTATGGAAATGCCGAGTCCTAATCCTACAATATTAACGCAAAAAGCGAGACTAGTCACGCGTTTGGAGTCAGTGCTTCCGAATCAGGCGGTAATTCACGATATATCCGAAACACGCGCCTATGAGTGTGATGCTCTCTCAGCTTACAAGTGCCCGCCGTTGATTGCTGTCCTTCCTTCTTCTACACAAGAAGTTGCGGATGTATTACGAATATGTAGTGAAGAAGGAGTGCCAGTTGTTCCGCGCGGTTCGGGAACCTCACTGGCCGGAGGAGCATTTCCAACAGCAGATTGCGTCTTACTTGGCGTTTCACGAATGAATGAGGTGCTTGAAGTTGATTATGATAATCGCATTATTCGTGTGCAATCTGGGCGTACCAACTTAAGCGTTACAGGTGCTGTTGAAGACGAAGGTTTCTTTTATGCTCCCGATCCATCATCACAACTTGCTTGTGCAGTATCAGGAAATATAGCCATGAACTCCGGTGGAGCACATTGTCTGAAATACGGTGTAACGACTAATAATTTACTCGGCGTAAAAATGGTACTGATGGATGGAACAATTGTTGAACTTGGTGGGGCGCATTTGGATGCTGGGGGGTACGATTTATTAGGATTAATTTGTGGATCCGAAGGACAACTTGGAGTGGTGACAGAGGCGACATTGCGTATTTTGAAAAAACCAGAGGGCGCGCGTCCGGTCTTAATGGCATATGATAGTAATGAAATAGCAGGCGCCGTCGTTTCTGACATTATTAAGGCCGGTGTATTGCCGGTAGCGATAGAGTTCATGGATCGCCCTTGTATAGAAGCTTGTGAAGCCTTCGCGAATGCAGGCTACCCCATCTGTAATGCGTTATTGATTGTCGAGGTTGAGGGAAGTGATGAAGAAATAGACATGCAAATCGGGCTGATCAAACAGATTGCCGCGAAGCATAGACCAATCGAAATAAAAGAAGCAGCCAATGAAGATGAAACTAAACGCATTTGGTTAGGGAGGAAGTCTGCCTTTGGTGCCATGGGCCAGATGGGTGATTATATGTGCCTTGATGGGACGATTCCTGTCTCATCACTCCCTTACGTCCTCGGAAGAATTAGTGAAATGTCGACACATTATGGTTTAAATGTTGCGAATGTTTTTCACGCTGGTGACGGAAACATGCATCCGCTGATTATCTTTGATGCGAATAAACCAGGAGATTTAGAAACTTGTGAGGCTTTCGGAGCAGATATTCTCAAATTATGTGTCGAGGTGGGAGGATGTTTAACTGGTGAGCATGGAGTGGGGATAGAAAAGCGAGACTTAATGTCATTCCAATATTCAAATGACGACTTAGAAGCTCAGATGACCGTAAAAGATGTTTTTGATCCTGCGTGGCTACTAAATCCAGCAAAAGTGTTTCCGCTAAACAATAGTGAAAGTCGTCGAGTTCAAGCGTTTGCTGCAGAATAACTCATATCGCTAAGGAATTGGCTAATGTTTGAACCACATGATGAATCTGAGTTGACTGAACTTGTGAGCGCTGCTCAGACACCGCTTGCGGTGCGAGGAGGCAATACTCGCGGAATTGTACATAACGCTGAAGGGGTCACAACGAAAAATTTGAGTGGTATATCGCTTTATGAACCCGGTGCGCTGACAGTCGTTGTGAAGGCGGGTACGACTGTAACAGAACTTAATAACGCTCTCGCGGAAGAGAATCAACGACTCGCGTTTGAGCCAATGGATTATCGGAGTCTTTTAAAGACCACCGGTGAGCCGACTGTGGGGGGTGTTGTTGCTGCTAATGTTTCTGGGCCTCGCCGAATTGCAGTTGGTGGCTGCCGTGACTTTTTGCTTGGTGTTCGTTTTGTCAACGGTTTGGGTAAAGTTATCAAAAATGGCGGTCGGGTAATGAAAAATGTTACCGGATATGACTTGGTTAAATTAATGGCAGGTTCGTATGGGACACTTGGTATCTTAACGGAATTATCCCTCAAAGTTTTACCGCGACCAGAGACAGAGGTAACAATTATATTGCATGATCTTGACGACAGAACGGCTGTTGGTGCGATGTCGAAAGCGTTAGGATCACCTTATGAGGTTACGGGAGCTGCCTGTTTGCCAATTAAAAAGCAAACTGTACTACGTCTTGAAGGATTTGAGGATAGCTTAAAATATCGCACCAAGAAACTCACTGAATTGTTGGGGGGGTTCGGTGATTTAGATGTTATTTCCAGTTCTCACAACTCCGCTAAAGTTTGGCATGAAATTCGTGATGTAATCCCATTTCACGGATTAGATGGTGATGTCTGGCGTTTTTCGGTTAAACCATCGGATGGACCAGAAATTGTTGAGAAGCTAAATATAAAAGATGTGATCTATGACTGGGGTGGAGGTTTAGTTTGGATAAGATCTCCGAAAAATATTGATATTCGCGCCAAGGCGGGTGCTTTTTGTGGTCATGCAACGCTCGTACGCGCAGAACCGGAGACTTATAAACATGTGCGTATGTTCCAACCAGAAAATTCGCCTATTGCGGCGTTAAGTACTGGTTTACGAGCCAAATTTGACCCACGTGGAATTTTGAACCAAGGCTTGATGTCGGCGGATTAAATTTTGGCTATCTTTGAATAATGCATTATTTTTTGGAAACTTAAAGGTGGTATTGCCCCTGAGGCAAATTCAACGGTGAGCGATAAACTAATAAAACAAATGGCAAATTAAATGCAAACGACATTCTCAGAAGAGCAACTGAAAGATCCTAGTACTGCGCGATCAAATGATATTTTGCGCACTTGTGTACATTGTGGATTTTGTACAGCTACATGTCCAACTTATCAAGTTTTGGGTGATGAATTAGATAGTCCGCGAGGGCGAATATATTTAATTAAAGATATGATGGAGAATGATCGTAATCCTGATTCAAAGACTGTTAAGCATATTGATCGTTGTTTGTCTTGCCTGGCATGTATGACGACATGTCCGTCGGGTGTGCATTATATGCATCTTGTAGATCATGCGCGTGAGTATATTGAAGCCCGTTACAAACGCCCCATTTCTGAGCGCTTGTTGCGATGGACGCTGGCTCAGATTTTGCCTTATCCAATCCGCTTTAGGTTAGCATTGCTAGGTGCAAAAATAGGGCGCCCGTTTGCCTCTTTAATGCCGGATCCCCGTTTGAAAGCAATGCTGCAGATGGCACCTAAAGTCATTCCGCCTGTGAGTCGAAACGATGATCCGCAAAGTTTTCAACCTGTCGCTGAGAAAACCCATCGTGTGGCATTAATGACGGGGTGTGCACAAAGAGCGTTGAATACCGACATTAATGACGCAACCATTCGATTGCTCACGAGGTTTGGATGTGAGGTTGTTGTCGCTGAAGGAGCTGGTTGTTGTGGCGCTTTGACTCATCATATGGGAAAGACGGCGTTAAGTCACAAAACAGCCGCAAAAAACATTGTGGCTTGGTCGAACGAAATGGATGGGATGGGATTAAACGCAGTCGTAATTAACACGAGCGGTTGCGGTACAACAGTGAAGGATTATGGTCACATGTTTCGAAATGATCCACTGGCAGCCGACGCCGAGCGTGTATCTAATATCGCATTAGATGTGAGCGAACTATTGACAAAACTCGAACTCCCGCAAGGCAATGAAAAAAACCTGACAGTTGCCTACCATGCAGCATGCTCATTGCAACATGGTCAACAGATCAAAACGCTTCCGAAAGAGTTACTAAAAAAAGTGGGGTTTAATGTTGTGGAGCCGATAGACGGACATTTGTGCTGCGGTTCAGCGGGGACATATAATCTGATGCAACCCGAAATCTCTAAGCAACTACAAGATCGGAAGGTGCGCACCTTGGAAGCAAAAAAGCCTAACGTCATTGCTGCCGGAAACATTGGATGCATGATGCAAATTGGAAATGGAACTGAAATTCCCGTCGTACATACTGTTGAATTACTTGACTGGGCTACTGGTGGACCTCAACCACCTGCACTTCAGTAAGCTATTGATAATTTGAGTTAATGGTGGCCAAAATTATTTTTTTTGGTTCAGAGGTCTAAGATACAATTTTATTTTAAGAGATTAAAAGGTATCTGTTATACTCTAGTGTCTGTTAAAAAACCCCCTTTTTTTTAAATTTCAAGAGTTTACCATGCATAAAAGTATATTTTTCAACGTGTTAACTTAACCGAAATATGTGGATGCCTTTTCTTCAATTTAGCAAAGAATGGCTGATTCAATGGAAATCATGTAAAATATTAAGAAATTGTACCAAATATCGGAAATCTTCGCCAGAACAAACGCATCAGAAAAGTACATGTTTTCAACATTTTAATAGTGAATTTAGGGTTTTTTTAACAGACACTAGTCTATTATGTATGTGGAGAAGATCAATCACAGAATGTTCAAATTAACTGGCAGACAGTTTGTACTGTGGCTTTGAGGGGAGATCTGCTCAATGGCAATCGATACAACGTTTCTGAGACGCTGTGTGAGTTCGTTAGAACTTGCTGTTGAAGAGATTCAAAAAAAAGATATTCAGAACATGCCAATTTATGACATCTATCGTGCGGCCTGTGTAAAAGAGTTCGAACTTGTACTGGAGCAGAGCGGAAAATTGCTCAAAAAGCGAATTGCTGGTCATTTTTCAAGTAATCGGCATGTTGATTTTTTGACATTCAAAGATCTTTTTCGTCATGCTGCTAAACATGGCCTTATTGATATCACTACTGCGGAGCGATGGTTGAGTTATCGGGATAATCGAAATTCTACAGCACATGATTATGGAGAACATTTCGCCGAGATTACCCTTAAATTATTACCAGCGTTCATTCGTGATGCAAAACATTTGACAAATATAATTGAGAATAACGTTGACTAAGCAATTGCATCTTTCAAAGCGACATCACCAACAAATTAAGGCATTAGTCCATGAATTATTGCCAAGCGTAGAGGTTTGGGTTTATGGAAGTCGTGTAAACGGGCGTAGCCATGACGGAAGTGACCTTGATTTAGCACTGCGCGGGCAAGGTTTGAAACAAATACCAATGGAACAATTAGTAGCGTTTAATGAGGCGATACAAGATTCCAACATCCCATTTCTTGTTGAGGCAAGCGATTGGGTAAGAATTCCAATACGGTTTCAGCAAGAAATCGAAAGAACTCAGGTTACTCTAGTACCCGCTACTGTTAATACAAAATAAGAAATGTTAATGCAAACCGCATTTTGACATCATTATATTGAAATTTTCAGCTTAAATTGTTTTGCAACATTAATTGAATAACTTCGATGATCATGGTTAGCTAAAATCGGCCCCTGTCTTGATGTTAGCAGATTTGATTACACTTACCTAACGATTGGCACCCGGCACCCAAAGTATATCATTCTTTCCAGTATTATTGGCAATACGGGCGCTCACAAAAAACCAATCACTCAATCGGTTCAAGTAAGAATTCACTACTGGATTGACGGACTCATGTTCTGCCAGCTCAACAGCAAGCCGTTCAGCCCGACGCGAAATAGTTCGACAAACATGCAAGTGTGCAGATAGTTCAGATCCACCCGGTAAAATAAAACTGCGTAAAGGCTCGAGTGAGATATTCATCTGATCGATTTCTGCTTCAAGCCGCTGAACTTGTGTATTAATTATCCGAAGCGGGGAATGTTCCAATTTATCATCATTCTTATGATCGGGTCGACACAGATCAGCACCTAAGTCAAACAGTTCATTCTGAATGCGCGAAAGGGCTATATCTTCGTCACCTTTTGTAAATAAACGCACAACGCCAACATAAGAATTCAACTCATCAATGGTACCATAAGTTGCCACCCGTAATCCGTTCTTACGAACGCGTGTTCCGTCACCGAGTGATGTCTCACCACGATCGCCAGTCTTTGTATAAATTTTGTTCAATACAACCATTTTTAAGTCACCCTCCACGCTGAGCCAAAAAAACAAACAAAAGAATGAAAATGACTGCTAAGAATTGTGCAATTAAGCGCAATTTCATCATTTTGTTACTATGTTTGCGATTGAATGTTCCTCCTTTTGCAAAACTACCAATTCCAATTGCAAGAATGATTACCACGGCACTTACCAAGAGTAAGATCATCAAGAATAAAGGATCCATAATAAACCTCCAGAGTTCTGGCGCCAACTGAACGCTTAATAGGTGGCGGCTTTAGGAAGGACTAAATATAACCAGCTCAATAAATTCTCGCGGCAATTCTGTCGAGAGTTCGAATTGGTAACATCCAGCGTAGTAGTGCGGCAAGATAGGTTGCTCCCGTAATCATATAGTGGGAACGTGGTCTAGATGCTTCAAGAGCGTGAATGACTTTTTTGCTTACTGCCGAAGGTGGCAGTTCAAAAGGGTATTTTTTTCCGCGCTCTTCATATAATCGTTGAAGTAGTTCAGATTCATATTTTAATTTGTTAGGTGAATTTCGCCAATCAAACCAACGTTCGAAAACAGGAATACTGTTTACACGAAACTGTGTTGTGATGGGACCAGGTTCAAGTAAAATGACGTGGATATTTGTATTGCGGAGTTCTAAGCGTAGCGTATTACTCATTGCTTCAAGCGCATGTTTGGTTGCAGTGTAAGCTCCACGCCATGGCAGATAAACGAAACCGAGGATTGATGAACATTGAATAATGCGACCGTGACCCTGGGTACGCATCACTGGAATCACTAAACGGGTTAGTTCATGCCATCCAAAAAAATTATTTTCAAAAATTTCACGCAATCCTTCAGTGGGCAAATCTTCAACAGCGCCGAAGCATCCATACGCACCATTATTGAATAGGGCATCTAGATTTCCATCAGTTGCTTCAAGCACAGATGAAAATCCACCTTTGATTGTATCGTGATCATTATAGTCAATGACCACACTATCAAACCCGTTTTCTCTTAATCGAATGCAATCTGCTTCTTTACGGCAGGAAGCAAAAACGCGCCAACCTTTCTTTTTTAGTGCATAGGCGGTATCTTCGCCAATTCCTGACGAACAGCCAGTAATTAATATTGTTCGACGTGTCATTCCCTCTCCAATTATAGGTTGAGTTCATGTGTGATATTCTGCAATCATTGATATCATTCACGAGTATCTCTTTTTGCGTATATCGGCAATGTGATTTCAATGAATTTTATTCATAGCCAGTCTTGTCATTGGAAAGGGCTGCTTTTAATTCTCACAATATCATTCTAGTGTACCAACTGCATTGAATTGATGGAAATATCACTTTCATTTTTGAGGTGCATTTTCCCTTCACAAAGCTGGATGGTTGAAAAATCTACTGTCTTCACAAATTATAAACCATCAATTCAATAATTTCGGGATACTAGGTCATGTTTAATGCTATGTTCATAGCAAAGGGCGACTATTTTATCGTGCGATAATAATTGAAAATAGAAGGGCTTCAGCTTGGCAACTTATACGAGATGAGTATAATTTCTAAACAGATAGCACTCTTTTTGATGGATACCAATTAATCAAATGATTTTTAGTGTCAAAATATACGATCAACGCGAGTGTGTAAGCAATATCATTGCTTTTTCTTTTTGTAAGTTAATTGTGTTGTGTTGATGGTCTCTGATTTGAACGAAGATCCGAAACAAAGACCTGAAGCTGTTCGCGAGCCGCTACGTCGTGCATTAGGTGAACGTTACTTAACATACGCATTATCGACAATAATGCATCGCGCCCTACCTGATGCAAGGGATGGATTAAAGCCTGTACATCGACGTATTTTGTTTGCAATGCGGGAATTGCGACTTGGTTCCAGTGGAGGCTTTCGCAAATCAGCAAAAATATCCGGCGATGTCATGGGAAATTATCATCCGCATGGTGATGCAGCAATTTATGACGCAATGGCGCGATTAGCGCAGGATTTTAATGTACGTTACCCATTAGTAGATGGTCAGGGTAACTTTGGAAATATTGACGGAGATAACCCCGCAGCTTCAAGATATACTGAAGCACGAATGACGGTGGTTGCTGAGGCAATGTTAGATGGATTGGATGAAGATGTCGTCGATTTTCGTGAGAATTATGACGGTACGCTAACTGAACCTGTGGTTCTACCGGCCCAATTTCCAAATCTCTTGGCAAATGGAGCGACCGGAATTGCTGTTGGAATGGCTACCAATGTTCCACCACACAATATCATTGAATTATGTAATGCTTGTCTTCATCTTATAAAGGCGCCGGACACACGTGATGATACGCTGTTGAATTTCGTGTGTGGCCCGGACTTTCCGACAGGTGGCATTATTGTTGAAGCTAAAGCCACAATAGCAGAGGTCTATCGGTCTGGTCGAGGGTCACTTCGTCTTCGGTGTAAGTGGGAAAAAGAAGTTTTATCGCACGGTCAGTGGCAAATTGTTATCAGTGAAATTCCTTATCAAGTTCAAAAGTCAAGGTTAATTGAGAAAATCGCTGGGTTAATTCAAGCCAAAAAAATACCGATATTGGCTGATGTACGGGATGAAAGCACGGATGAAATCCGTTTAATCCTAGAGCCGAAATCCAAAAGCGTGTCGCCAGATATGTTGATGAATGTGCTTTTTCGTCACTCGGAGTTGGAAGTCCGGTTTGCGCTGAATATGAATGTCTTGATTGATGGAGTTACCCCAAAAATCTGTTCACTAAAGGAGATGCTACGCGCTTTTCTTGACTTTCGACGTAATATTCTCCTCCGTAGGTCCAAACACCGTTTGATTCAAATTGATCAGCGATTAGAATTGGTCGAAGGCTTTCTTGTTGCGTTTTTGAATCTTGATCGCGTCATTGATATTATTCGATATGATGAAAATCCAAAGGCTGCACTAATTCGGGAAGATTGGTCAATCAAATATCAGCGTGCATCGTCTGAGTCTGACTATATATCACCAGCGGATGGGGTGGGTGCATTAAGTGAAGATCAAGTAAACGGTATTTTAAATTTACGACTACGAAGCCTCAGACGGTTAGAAGAATTAGAGTTATTACGTGAACAATCAGAGTTATTTGAAGAGCGAAGCGCTTTGGAGGATTTGCTTGAGAATGAGTCATTGCAGTGGAGAAAGATTGATAAACAAATTAGGGACATAAAGCAAAAATTTGGTAAGAATTATGAAGGTGGCGAAAGACGTACTGCAATAGAAGAAGAAAGTGAGGGATTTGTTATTCAAGAGGTTTTTGAAGGAGAACCAATTACAGTAATTTGCAGTAAAAAGGGCTGGGTGCGCACGATGACTGGCCATATCGACTTGGTTCGGGAGTTTAAATTCAAAGACGGTGATGGCCCAAGTTTCATCTTTCATGCCAAGTCTAGCGATAAAATCATACTTTTCGGCACTAATGGTCGATTTTATTCGATGTCTGCTGAAAACTTGCCCGGTGGACGTGGTATGGGAGAACCTGTGCGATTGATGATTGATTTGCCCAACGAAGCTAATATTGTCAGTTTGTTTGCTTACAATCCTGAAGATAAGCTCATTGTAGCGACATTGTCAGGAAATGGTTTTGTTGTGAATGCATCTGATATTCTGGCGCAGACTCGCTCGGGTAAGCAGGTTTTGAACGTCAAAGATAATGATTGTGCCGCAGTGGTCGTACCTGTCTATGGTACCCATGTTGCCATTGTTTCAAGGCAAGGTCAATTTCTTGTTTTTCCGATATCAGAAATCCCAGAGATGGTTCGTGGCAAAGGTATTCGGTTACAGCGTTATCAAAAAATACGTAATGTTCAAAATGACTTAGATTCGGATTTGGAAAATGGTTTGTCAGACATGATAACATTTAAATGGAAAGATGGAATACGCTGGGAAATGGGTGGTGGAAAGAGTCGTCATCAAGCAGATCTCTCTGATTGGCTTGTAAAGCGTGGATCTGTTGGAAAATCTTCACCTTATGGATTTCCCAAAAACAACAAGTTTACTTGATGATTACAGAAAAATTATATTTAAATTTCCTTGAAGTATTATTTCGTGGTTTTTGAAATCTGATTAGTCGTCAACCAAACGCCGCCTTCGGGGCGCAACGTGAGAATCATGACGGGTTTTGGATCACGACCGGGAACACGTATAAATTCAAAGCGAGATAATAAGGTGGCAAGAATAATGACTGCTTCCTGTAAAGCAAAACTGGCACCTATACAAATGCGTGGACCGTCACCAAAAGGTAGGTAGGCATACCGTTCAATTGACTTACTGGATGAGAATCTTTCTGGATAAAAAGAATTAGGATGATCCCAAAGAAGTTCATTGCGATGCAGCGCATAAAAAGGCAAAATTACGGTGTCACCGGGTCGTATAGCTCGACCGCAAAGTTCGTCTTTTGCGATCGCTGTACGCGAGACCATACCAGCTGGTGGATAAAGCCTAAGCGCTTCGTCAATGATGTGTCTGATATATGGTAATTGAGAAACATCGTCTCCCGTTGCAGCCCGACCGTCTGATAAAACGGATTGCGCTTCTGAGCGGGCCTTAGCTTGAACTTCTGTATCAAACGCACATAAATAAAGTGCCCAACTTAAAGACAACGCCGTTGTTTCATGTCCAGCAACAATGAAGGTAAGTAGATTTTCTCGTAATTCCGCTGTTTTCATTTTGCGTTTGGTGTCAGGGTCCTCCCCTTCCAATAATAGATCAAGCAGGTCAGGTGGATCTGCTGCACCGTAGCGTTTACGCGCTTCAATCACTCTATCAGCTATTTCTTTTGTTTCGGTCAATCCCCAGCCCGTTAAAAGACGATTAGGTCTTGGCACCCAACTGGGAAGTGCCAGAATATCCAGAAGCGATACTTTACCCGCTTCTGATATGTACGATTCGATTGCGGTGTGTATGTTGTTTCGATCAAACGATTCGTCGCCGGAAAACGTCACATCTGCAATAACGTCAAAAGTTGTAGTGATCATCTCATCAAAGAAATTAATTGCACTATTAGGTACGTGTGTGGAAATTCTTTGAGCACATCGTTCAGCCGCTGCGGACATTACGGGCGATAGATTCATTACATTGCGCTGAGAAAAAACAGGGGCAGCTGTGCGCCTTTGCCAGCGCCAATGTGCTCCCTCGGCAATAAAGAGTGATTCACCAATAGCTGGTTTCAAAAGATTTTTTGTGACTTCTGATTTTGGATAAATTTCCAGACGTTCCAAGAGAACTTGACGAAGGGCTGTCGGGTCCATAATCATATGCCAGCGCTTTACCATTTTACCGGATACAATTGGTTGGCTAGTGGCAATTTGAGGAATAATAGATAAAATATTCTGCCGCACTTCCTTCAACGTGCGCCACATTCCCCAAGGTTCTGTTACTAACGGAACAGAGACCGGATCAGATGTTTCAGTTCTCATGGACATTTTTCTTTTATTTAAGACATTTGCAAAATGCTGCATTTAAGCGAATTTTTCCTGCTTTCAAGCATTTTTTTGAGAAGCAGAAGGAACATGTCGCATCTCTTCATCTATGAAAAAAGGAACCACAACATA
>JAPORV010000145.1 GCA_026710055.1 Aestuariivita sp. | reverse complement strand
TTAGAGTTCGAATGACACTCGTTATTATTCACCCGAGTTAGCGGGAATGACTGCATAGTTTATTTAAACTATTGACATTTTCAAAATTTTGATATTATAATTTCATTATACTCAAATTATTGGGTATAGACTATAGTGGTTGTTATTTTGATTTAATTTTCGATAATTATGTCGAATCGGGGGAAACAAATGCGATGTCCTTTTTGCGGAAATAACGATACTCAGGTAAAAGACTCGCGACCTGCGGACGATCATGCATCCATTCGCAGGCGTCGGTATTGCCTAAACTGTGGAGGCAGGTTTACAACTTATGAGCGTGTACAATTGCGCGATCTTGTAGTCATTAAATCATCACAAAAGAGAGAAGAATTTGATCGAAATAAACTTGAGCGGTCAATACGGTTATCATTGCGAAAAAGGCCAGTTGAACCTTCACGAATTGAGCAAATTATCACTGGTATCGTACGACGTCTTGAGAGTTTTGGTGATCCAGAAATTCAAACCAGCAAAATCGGTGAAATCGTCATGGAAACATTGGCGCGGATAGATACTGTTGCATATGTGCGATTTGCAAGTGTTTATAAGAATTTTCAAGCTGCAGATGATTTTGAAGAGTTCATTAAACAATTGCGTCCACCGCCCTCTTCTGACAGCTGATTGTCTATGAATATTACCGCCGATGAAAGGTGGATGCGTCTTGCGCTTTCGTTGGGACGTCGCTGTCAAGGGTCAACTTGGCCAAATCCTGCTGTTGGTTGTGTGATTATTAAGGATGATTGTGTTGTCGGTCGTGGTTGGACACAACCGACAGGTCGTCCACATGCTGAAGTTGAAGCCTTAAGACGGGCAGGTAAAGCTGCAAAAGGTGCGACTGCCTATGTCAGTTTAGAGCCTTGTTCTCATCAGGGAGAAACTCCTCCTTGTGTGAATGCACTACTGGCATCTGGCATTAAGCGAGTCGTTGCTCCTATCAATGATTGTGATTCGCGCGTATCGGGGCGCGGTTTTGATATTCTGCGTAGTGCTGGTGTTGATATTACAACGGGAGTTTGTGTTAGTGAAGCGCAGAAAAATCACCGGGGGTTTTTTCTTAGAAATCAACAGGGACGACCTCATATCACCCTAAAGCTCGCCTCTAGTTTGGATGGGCGAATTGCTACTGCTGCTGGAGAAAGTAGGTGGATTACGGGACCACAAGCACGTCGGTTTGTACATAGAATGCGGTTGAAACATGATGCTGTAATGATCGGCGCTGGAACAGCTCGGGCTGATGATCCGTCATTGACAGTAAGAGAAATGGGTGCTGTGAAGCAACCAGTACGTATTGTTGTTTCACAGCATTTAGATATACCACTGATTGGAAAATTGGCGCGATCAGCTCATCAAGTGCCAGTTTGGCTGGTTCATGGAAAAAACGCTGACCCTGATAGGTTGAAAGCCTGGAAGCAACTTGGCGCTCGACTTTTTCAGTGTAACGAGACTAAGGCGCAACTTGAACCTATTGACATATTGAAAAAGCTTGGCGAAGCGGGGTTAACTCAAGTGCTATGCGAGGGCGGTAGCGCACTATCGGCGTCACTTTTGTCTGCGAACTTAGTTGATGAACTTGTGAGTTTTATTTCGGGAATGACAATTGGCGGCGACGGCTTGGCGTCAGTTGGTGCTATCGGACTCGATCAATTAAGTGATGCCTCTCAGTTTTTGTTGGATGATGTCGTTGATATTGCAGGCGATGTTATGGTGACATGGTCGAGAAAAAAGGCGATTGAAATAGAAGTAGTTGAGAAGGAATATTAAAATATCCAAGTTAGATAATTTTGTTGTTTTTCAAATTAGTGTCTGTTGAAAGCCCCCCCCCAATGGCATTAACTTAATTTTTCGGGGGTATTAACTTAAGGAGGCCCCGGACAGGGTTGGTCCGGCGGGGATCAGGACGGTTTGGGCGGTTTCCATTTGCCGATGGGTTTTTGGGAGAAGCGGTGATAGGACCGGTGGGGTCGATCCGGCTGCATACAGTCGGCGATGCGGGCGATCGCGGTGCGGACGAAGGT